>JAFEBB010000045.1 GCA_018266075.1 Deltaproteobacteria bacterium
GGGGCGGACCCGGGCTCGATCGAGCCGAGCCGAGGCCCGGTCGAATGAGGTGCGGATCGGCTCGGGCCAATCCGCGGATCGGAGATGGGAAGTCGCGGGGCGGTCGGACGCGATCGGGCGTGGGCCACTCGGAGGTCGATGCTGGAGAAGTGAAGCCCGAACCCCGTGACACGCGCGCGGGCCCTGGCACGACGACGTGGGGCGAAGAGGAAACCCGGTGGGGTTCGCGCCGCGCAGGGCCGCGACCTGCCCCGGAGCTTGGCGTCGTCCACCTCGAGCAACGCCCGGACGTCCCGGTGGCGATGGCGCCTTGGCGCATCAATTCCTTGGCGTTCTACAGCACTCTGCGCCCAACAGTTCTCCGAGGCCTGGGCCGCGCATCGAGCGCTCGGTGAACGCATTCGAGACGGGGAAGCCTGGCACGCTACCGCGCGCGTAAGTCGCGGTTCTTGCCTCGGCCGCCGAGCCGCTGGTGCGCGTCGCGCGGGTCGGTCGGCGGCGATGGTCTAAACGATCCGCCGGTCGACGACGCTCGACGGCTCGCCCAGGAGCTCCTCGATCTGCTCGAGCACGGACTCGGGGACGCTCGTGTGAAGCATCGCCCTCCACTCCCGACACTGTTGAAAGTGCGCCGCGGGGAGTGCTGTGGACCGACAGGCCGCGATTCAGTCCTCGCGCTCGAACGAGAGCTCCTTGAAGTCGGGGAGCTTCGCCTGCACGTGCGCCTTCAGCCGGCCGATGAGCTTGGCCTCGATCTGCCGCGCGCGCTCGCGCGAGACGCCGAAGTGATCGCCGATCTCCTGGAGCTTGAGCGGCTCGTCGCTGGTGAGCCGCTTCTCGAAGATGAAGCGCTCCTTGTCGTCGGTGATGGTCTTGGCGAACGCGGCCAGCTCTTGCTGAAAGCGCTGGAGCAGCTCCTGGTCGCCGAGCTTCTCGTCGATGGCCTGCGAGGTCTCCGGGATGCGATCGCCCTGGCTCTGGCGGGAGTCGTCGCCGACGGGCGCCTCGAGCGAGACCTCGTCGTTGCCCAGGCGGCGCTCCATGTCGGTGACGTCCTGCTCGGTCACGTCGAGCCGCTGGGCCAGCAGCTTGGGAGTGGGATCGAAGCCCTGCTGCAGGAGCCGGTCGCGCTCCTTGCGCAGGTTGAAGAAGAGCTTCCGCTGGGCTTGCGTGGTGCCCAGCTTCACCATCCGCCAGTTCTCCATCACGTAGCGGAGGATGAAGGCGCGGATCCACCACGCGGCGTAGGTGGAGAGCTTCACGTTCTTGTACGGATCGAACTTCTTCACCGCGTGCATCAGCCCGACGTTGCCCTCCTGGATCAGGTCGAGCACGTTGAACGCGGTGCGGTGGTACTCGAAGGCGATCTTCACCACGAGGCGCAGGTTGGAGGCGATGAGCGTGCGCGCGGCCTCGAGGTCGCCGGTGTCGCGGTACTTCACGGCGAGGGCGTGCTCCTCCTCGCGGGTGAGCAGCTTGTAGCGGCCGACCTCGTTCATGTACTGCTGCAGCGCATCGCGCGCGCCGCCCGGACGCAGCGGCGCCAGGGCCTTGGCTGGCTTCAGCGGGGCCTCGGCGGGCTCCACCTCGGCGAGCTCGGCGGGCGAAGGCTCGGCGCCCTCGACGTCGGGCTCGGCCTCGCCGTCGGTCGACACCTCGGCCTCGATGGGCTCGGGCGCGGGCTTCTCGCCCTTCTTCGCGCGCGGCTTGCGCTCTTTGCCAGGCGGCAGCATCCGCCAATTCTACTGCGCCGAGGGATGCAGCGCCCGGGTTCTCTGGCTCCGAAAATTCGAAGCACAGGGCCAGAAGCCCGGCGCACCAGCAGCCGGGGCAGAGCAAGCGCCCACGCTCTGGGGGGATGGCAGCTTTCGGAGCGAGCGCCCCGGCTGGGCAGTAATGTGATATGGCCGACCGGGCTGCGCCGAGCGTGCAGCCGGGCGAACTCCTTCGACTTTGCATCCGGGCGCGCTGCGCCGAGGCACCATGTCCGACACCCCAGAGACCTCGACCGAGGTCACCCCGGCCAGCGACTACGTGGCCGAAGAGTCCTTCGATCAGCTGCCGCTCTCCGACTCGCTCCGCAAGGGCATCGCCGAGCGTGGCTACACCCGGCCCACGCCCGTGCAGGCGCGCGCCTTGCGGCCCGCACTGGGCGGCAAGGACCTCATCGTCCGCAGCAAGACCGGCACCGGCAAGACGGCCGCCTTCGGCATCCCCGTGCTCGAGCGCATCGACGTCTCGCGCAAGGAGCCGCAGGCGCTGGCGCTCTGTCCCACGCGCGAGCTGGCCATCCAGGTGGCGGAGGAGGTGGAGAAGCTGGGCGCGTCAAAGGGCGTGCAGGTCTCGGCGATCTACGGCGGCGCGGCGATGGGCAAGCAGGTGGACGAGCTCGCCGCGGGCGCGCAGTTCATCGTGGGCACGCCGGGCCGCGTCTATGACCACATCCGCCGCAAGAACCTGCGCCTGGGCAACTGCAAGATGGCCGTGCTGGATGAGGCCGACGAGATGCTGAACCAGGGCTTCTTCGAAGAGGTGATGCGCATCCTCGAGCAGCTCCCCGGCGATCGGCAGACGCTGCTCTTTTCCGCCACGGTCACGCCCGACATCGAGCGGCTGATCAAGAAGTTCACCAAGAACCCGGAGACCATCCTCCTCTCGGGCGACACGTACACCGTGGAGGGCATCACCAACGTCTTCTACGAGCTGGAGGATGCCTACCCCAAGCCGCGGAACCTGCTCTATCTCCTCGAGAAGGAGCAGCCCGAGAGCGCCATCATCTTCTGCAACACGCGCGACGACACCAGCCTGGTGACCGCGGTGCTCAACCGCAACGGCTTCGACGCGGAGCTGCTCAACGGCGACCTGCCGCAGAAGGAGCGCGAGCGGGTGATGGGCAAGGTGAAGCGGGGCGAGCTGCAGTTCATGGTGGCCACCGACATCGCCGCGCGCGGCATCGACATCAGCGACCTCACCCACGTCATCAACTACTCGCTGCCCGAGGATGCGGCGGTCTACCTGCACCGGGTGGGCCGCACCGGCCGCATCGGGCGCACGGGCACGGCCATCAGCATCGTCTCGGGCGCGGAGCTGTCGACCCGGAGCGTGCTGGAGAAGAAGTACGGCATCAAGTTCGAGATGCGGAAGATGCCCAGCGCGGAAGAGGCCCACAAGCTCTGGACGGACAAGCACGTCAAGGAGATCCGCGACGTGGCCTCGGGCTCGGTGTTCGACGCCATGCTGCCCATGGCTCGCGAGCTCAAGGGCCGCGAGGACGGCGAGCAGATCTTCGCCTTCCTGCTGAAGTACTTCTTCCAGCACCACCGCATGGAGAAGGCGCAGTCGGCAGGGACGACGACGAGCGAGCCGGAGCGTCCGGCGGCGCGCAAGCCCGAGGGCCGGCGCGAGCGCGAGGTGCGGGAGCGCGAGGAGCGCGGGCCGCGTCGGGACCGGGAGCGTCGCGAGCGTCCTCCGCGGCGTCCGGACACGCCGGTGAATGGCGACGCGATCGCCAATCCGCCGCCCGGTCCGGAGTCGCGGAGCGACGAGGCCTCCAGCGAGCCGACCGGCGAGCACGCGGGGCGGCGCGCGAAGCTCTGGGTGAACCTGGGCGCGACCGACGGCCTGGACGCGAACGCGGTGCGGAGCGCGCTCCTCTCGCTCTCCGGCGTAGACAACGCGCAGATCCTGGACATCGACCTCAAGGCCACGCACAGCTACGCGTTCGTGGAGCCGGCGGCGGCGGACGCGCTGATCGCGGCGTCGGGCAAGGAGCGCGAGGGCAAGCCCGTGCGCATCGAGAAGCCTCGGCGGCGGCGGTAGCGCGACCCATGCGTGATTCGTGATCCGGCAGGGATCACGGTTCACGCATCACGAAGCACGTTCGCGCGGCCGTGAAGCGGGAAAACGCGCGCATCTCCAGGCCCCAAGAAGCCCGACCGAAACCTCTGCCATCCGGGCGGGTTTCTGGGGGCTCGCGTGCGGCCTCGGGAGGCGGTTGAATAGGGGGGCCGGCCGGCGCGTCCGTAGCTGCTGAGACGAGGAGTGTCCTCATGGTCCGCTTCCGCTACCTGGTTGTCCTGGGGCTGCTCTGCCTCCCCGCGCTCGCCCAGGCCAAGGGCTTCGGACACGGCTCGAGCTCGAGCGGCCACAGCTCGGGCGGACACGGCTCGAGCAACGTGCACGGCTCGGCGCCCCTGAACGCACCCCGCGGAAATGGCGCCTACTACTACCGCGGCGGCTACTACGCCGGCCGCTACTACTCGCCCGGCTACTACTACGGCTACCAGGGGCCGTACTGGTGGGGCTGGGGCGTGCACCCCTGGGGCTACTACGGCTACGGCTACTACCCGTACTACGGCGGCCCCGCGGTCGTCGACGAGGTGGGCCCCACGCCGCCCACCACGACCTCGGGCATCTTCCTGGGCGGGCTCTTCGCGCGTCAGGGCGCGGGCCTGAACCTCAAGGCGGCCGTCGACGGCCGCGACTGGGGCGTGAACTTCACCATGCTCACGCTGCCCTCCATCAACCCCAACGACGCCACCGACGTGACCGTGATGCCGCTGCTCGCGGGGCACCTCACGTACTCGGTCGTCTCGAATCTCCACGCGCGCGTCCGCGTGGAGGGCGGCATTGCGGGCGTGGGCGCGCCGGGCGTGACGTACATCGGCCCGGACGTTGGCGCCTCGGCGCAGCTCGCCGTGGCCGGACCGCTCGCGATCTACGGCGCGGCGCACTGGATGCCGGTGCCGGCGAGCATCATCGACCTCGACGCCGGCCTGGGCCTCAACTTCGGCGCGCTCGGCGTCCAGGGCGGCTGGCGCTGGGTGCGCCTCGACGACTCCAACAAGTGCACCGACGTCGGCGAGTCCTGCGGCACCGACATCTTCAACGGCCCGCAGATCTCGGTCGGCGTCCTCTTCTAGCGATCGCCGCACGGACACAGGTGATCGCCGCGCGATCGCGCGAGCCGGCACACCACGTGGGTTCGCGCGTTTGCGTCCTGGCACCGCAATTGCTCTCGCGGCCCGCGCCGGCACTTCCGCCGGCAGGGGAGGGCGGCGATGCGGGCGTGGATTCTGGGATTGGTGTGCGTGGTGGGTTGTGGCGCGGAGGGCAGCTACCAGGGCAGCTCGGTGTGGAGCGTGACCCTGGACGGCCAGACGCAGAACACGGAAGAGGTCGACGTGCGGCAGGTCTATCGGGGCTCGCGCACGGATCTGGTGATCGCCAGCGCCGACTGCGATCTGCCCGCCGACGTGAACGCGAGCGGGCTGGTGGTGCAGCCGACCACGTGCGCGGTCTACCGCGACGGCCAGCGGCTGGAGCTCACGTTCTCCGGCACGGGCGCGCTCGACGGCGACCAGCGGCTCTCGCTGAGCTTGTCCGGGCCGATCACCATCAGCGACGTGAGCGGCAGCCATCCCGGCACGTTCACGTACACCTTCGAGGGGGACCGGCTCTAATCCTCGGTGTCGCCTTCGAGCGCGACGTCGGCCTTCATCACCTCGGCCATCACCACGGACGCGTAGCTGCCGCGCGGCAGCGCAAAGGTGATGTGCAGCGCGCCGTCGCGGAGCTCCACGCCGTGCTCGCCGAGCGGGATGCGCAGCGCGCGCCGGGCGCCCTGCGTCAGCTCGCCGCCCTTCTCGAAGAGCGCCTCGTCGACGCCGGCTTCGGCCAGCACCGCGAGCTCGTGCGCGCGCGCATCGTGCTGGGCGGCGAGCATCTTCGGCCCGAACATGGGACCTGCCACCGAGAGCTCGAAGCGATCCAGCCGCGGCTGATCGGCGCCCGGGTCCTCGCAGACGAAGCTCGCGCCGGTGGGCTTTTGCAAGACATCGCCGCGCAGGGACGTCGTCCAGCTCGAGTCGCGCACGCGTCGGGCGAGCAGCGCGTTGAAGAGCTGGCTCTGGAAGGCCGAGAGCGCCAGCCGACGCAGATATCGATCGCGGTCGGCGCGCGCGCGATCCGGGTGCGGCGCGCCGGTGAGCAGCGCCTGGCCGAGCGTCGCGGTGGCATTGTCGCGGCCAAAGCGCTGCGGCCCGTAGGCGTTGGGCACGCCCGATTTCGCCAGCGCCTCGAGCACGGCGCGCGCGCGGAACACGGCATCGTCGCCGGCGCCGCGCACCACCAGCGCGAAGCGATTGCCGCGCAGGTGCCCGGTCTTGAGCTTGTTGGCGTGCCGCGACACCCGCAGGACCTTGAGGCCCGGCGCTTCGAAGTCGCGAAGCTTCTCCGCGTCGCGCAGGCAGAGCGAGAAGTACTGCCGGGTGACGGCGCGCTTGTCCTTGAGGCCCGCGTAACCAACGTCGCGATCGCGCAGGCCGCCCTGCTTGGCGAGGATGCGCGCGGCGTCGGCGGTGGTCAGCCCGCGCTTCTCCACCCAGAGGTACACGTGCTCGCCCGAGCCCACCGGCTCGTACGCGGGGATCTCCTCGACCGCGAAGTCCTCGGGCTGCGCGCGCAACAGGCCGCCGGTTCCCGGCAGCGCCGCGGTGACGAACGGAACCTGCACGCTCAGCCCGGCTCGACCGAGGCGAGCAGCTCCTTCACCCGCCGGGCCAGGGCCTCGTCCTCTTGCGCGGTGAGCACCTCACCCGCCTGGAAGAGGAGGAAGAACATCACCTCGGAGAGCGCGGTGAACACCGCGCGCGCCTGGCTCGCGCCGTCGCCGCCGGTGGCCGAGATCTGCTGGGTGAGCGTGGACCAATCGAGCGAGCCGTCGCCGGAGAGCGTGACGCCGTTGAGGAACGGCGAGCGCCCCGCTTCCTTCGCGAGCGCGGCGTTGGCCGAGGTCACGAAGCCCGAGGGATCGCCGTGCGTGGCCACCGCGGCCACCACCTCGCGGAAGATGGTGTGGAACACGCGCGAGACGTCGGCCGGGTCGTTGCGCTTGGCGGCCTCGAGCGGCGCCGGGTTCGGCGTGGCCTGCACGTAGCCGCCCTGCAGCAGGTGGTAGACGATCTTGGTGGCGTCGAACTCGCCCATGCGCATCTCGCGGGCGATGTCGAGCAGGGTGAGCGCGCCGTCGCAGAGGTCGTAGATCTTGCGCTCGTCGTCGACGAGCTGCGGCCCCGCTGGCTTGCGCCGCACCAGGTAGAGCTTCCCCGAGGGCAGCCGCGAGCGGAACTGCGCCATCTCGTCGATGCGACGGATGGCGTCCATGAGCAGGCCCTGCGCATTCAGCTGCACGCCGGGGATGGCGCGCTCTTCCACGGACTCGTCCACGAAGACGAAGAGGCCCTCGCGTGCCACCAGCATCGCCGCGACGATCTCGCCGACCTGGTGCTGCACGGCCTTGAAGAGGTCGTGGCTCGAGAGCGCGCCGGCCTCCACGAGCGCGCGGCCCACGCGCGCGTGCCCGGGCTGCGCAGCCGCGACCTGCTCGAGCTGCGACCGCGTCACCAGGCCCAGGCGCAGACAGGTCTCGCTGAGCGAATCTTCGGGCGAGTCGCTGAAGGCGCCGCGCACCGAGCCCTCGTGCAGCACCACCGCGCGCTCGCCGCCAGAGAGCACCGCGCGCAGCGTGCCCGTCTTGCGGCCCTGGTGCAGGAACTCGAGGATCTCCGCGAGCGAGGTGAACGCCAGGTCGCCCATGAGCGCCACGCGGGGCGCGCTCGAGGCGCCGCCTTGCGCGGGCGCGCGAACGAGCAACACGGCGTCGGGCGCGCTGGGCATCCAGCGGAAGCGCCCGGTCATCCCGCGCAGACGCTCGCCGACCTGCTCCTCGTCAGCGAGGAGTCGTCCATCGAGCCCGAGCGTGAGGAGATCGGACATGGAACCTCAGGGGTTCACTTGCTGCTCGGCGCGTCGGCCCAGGTGCGGTCGCGCTCTTCCTTGTCGTACATCGTGACGGCCTCCATGGCGAGCGCGTACGCCGCGTCGAAGCCGGAGAGCTTGGCGTCGGTGGGCGCAGCGGCCTTGGCGGGCTTCTTCGACTTCTTCTCTGCCTTGGGCGCCTCGAGGGGCACGTGCGGGCCTTTCTTGCCCTGGCCCACGAAGCTGGCCATGAGCTTGTCGCGGCGGGCATCGTCGGTGCCCGCCAGCGAGACGGCCTTGGTGATCTTGCCCTCGCGATCCATGGCGATGGCGATGGGCAGCGGCTTCGAATCACCGGGGAGCTCGCCGCTCACGAAGGCCACGTAGCCGATGCGGTCCTTGGGCTTGAGCGAGTCGAGCGTGACCGGATCCTGCGGCTCGAGCGTGGCGGGCGCGCCGGGCTGGCGATCGCCGTTGAACACGGTGACCACCTCGATGTTCGCGGCCGGCCCGCTCGCGGAGACGCCGGCCTTGGTGAGGCGCTCCTGCGCGTACGGGTCGAGCGTGTACGACTTCACCAGGTAGCGGCCGCCGTTGGGGAAGAAGTCGAGCACGTCGTAGCTGCCCTGGCGCAAGAAGGCGATGACGTCCCAGAGCTCGAGCTCGCTGAGCTCCTTGCCGAAGGCAGGCATGGTCTTCGAGAGCTGCATCGCGCCGCCGCCGTCGTGGAGCAGGTCGTGCAGGTTGGCGTCGGTGAGGGTGACCAGCAGCGGCGTGCCCTTGGCGACACCGGGCTTGGGATCGAGCGACTTGGCCATGAAGCCGTCGCCCTGGCCGCTGCCGCCGTGGCACGCGACGCAGTTCAATCGATAGAGCTCGGCGCCGCGGTGCACGTCGCCGATGGCCGGCGACTCGGAGGCGCGGGCCAGCGCGGGAGCGGCAACCAGCGCGGCGATGACGAGGGCGCGCATCACTTCACCTCCTTGGCGGCGGCGAAGCTGGGCCAGCCGGCGGTGTCACTGGCCACGCCCCAGCGGAACTGGGCGTGACACTTCCAGCACTGGTTCTGCTCCACGGTGGCCAGCTTGGCGGCGCTCGGGCTGGCCGCGAAGGCGGTGAGGGCGGCGGTGAGGTCCGACGCAGCCTGGTCGAACTCGCGCGGACGCGAGTCGCCGAACGGCGGCGTCTGACCCGGGAGCGCCTTGGCGAGCTCGGCCATGGCGCGGGCGGTGGCGGCGGCGTCGCCCTTGCCGCTCGAGACCTGCGCATCCAGGGCGAGCAGCTTCTCGCCGAGCAGGCGCATCACCTGGGGCATGGCGGCCTTGGGGCTTCCGTCGGGCGCGGTGTCCTCGGGGCGGATGACGCGCAGCGGGCCATGGCCGGTGGGCGTGAGGGTGGCGGCCACGTCGTCGGGGCGCACCGGCGTGGCCACGCCGACGCCGAGCGGGAACGACGCATCCACGCCCGGCTTTCCCGAGCGCCGCGAGATGCGCACCGTATACAGCCCACCTTCACTCAGGGTGAAGTGAGCGCCGTAGCGGCCAGGCTCGGCGAGCGCGTGCAGCACGCGGGTGGCGCTCTTGCCCTTCTCGAGGGTGATCACCAGGTCCTCGTCGCGCGCGGGCTCGCGATCGCCGACGACGGGATCTGGCGGATCGTGCAGCTTGGCCAGATCGAGGATGAGCTCCAGGGTGTCGCCGGGCTTGGGCGCGCCGGGCCGCACGCGGAGCGCAAACGCGTGCTCGCCCGCCTTCTGCCGATAGGTCACCTCGGCCGGGTTCTCGATCTTCTTCTCTACCGGCGGTGGCTTGGGCTGCAGCTCGGGCGGGAGCTGGGGCGCGGCGCCCACCGGCTTCTTGGGCGCGTCGGCTGGCTTGCCCGCAGGCGCGACCGGACCGTGCGACGGCGCGGGCTCGGGGGCGGCGGGCGGCGGCGTCGCGGCGACGGGCTGCACCGGCGTCGGACCGGCGTCGGGCGGCTCGGCGGGCGCGTTGGCCGGCTTCACCGGGTGGGCGGCGTGCGCCGCCAGCGGCAGGGCGAACGCGACCACGACGAGGGCGAGGGTGCGGAGCTTGTTCATCGGAGCCTTCCTGCTGCGGGCCAAGGGCTACTGCGCGGCCCAGTGGCCGTTGTTCTGCTTCCACTCCAGCTCGTCGTCGATGGCGTGAACCAGGATCTGTGGACCCACGGGCAGCACCAGCGGTCGGCCGTTGATGTAGAGGGCGGGCGTGCCCTCCACGCCGGCCTTCTTGCCCTCTTCCTTCGAGGCGTTGATCACCGCGGCGTACTTCTGCGACTGCACGGCCTTCAGGAGATCGTCGCCGTCGAGTCCGACCTTCTGGGCGTAGGCCTTGAGGTTGTCGTTCTCCAGGGCCTGCTGGTTCTGGAACATCTCGTCGTGCATCTCCCAGAACTTGCCCTTCTCGAGCGCGTACATCGCCGCCTCGGCTGCGGGCTGGCTGTGCGGGTGCGCGCTGAGCGGGAAGGGCTTGAAGCAGAGCCGCACGCGGCCCTTCTCCACGTCCACGAGCTGCTCGAGCATCGGTCGCGCCATGGCGCAGTACGGGCACTCGAAGTCGCTGAACTCGACGATGGTCACCGGCGCGTCGGCCGGGCCGCGACAGGCGGCGTGCGAGAGGTCGAAGCTGGTGCGCTTATCGGCCGCGTAGCTCTCGTAGTAGTCGTTGAGGATCTTGGTGATCTCGCTGCTCTTGGCGCCGCCCTCGGCCGCTGCGGCCGCGAGGAGCATCATCCGCTTGGCGTGCTTGTCGCCCAGCTTCAGGCACTCCTGCACCGTGTGCGGGCAGCCGCCGTACGCGAAGTCATCCTGGGCGAAGGCGAAGAGCTGCTTGGCCGCGGGCTCGGGCATGCCCGCGATGGGGAAGCCGGGCAGATCCTCGGGGCGCGGCGTGGGCAGCTCGGCGCCCGTGGGACCGGAGTCGACGGCCTCGGGCAGCGATGGCGCGGCGGCGGACGTGCCGGTCTGCGACGGCGACGGGGGCACGTCCCGCTTGCAGGTGGCGGCGACGATGGTGAGCGGCAGCAGGCAGGCGGCGAGCTTGGGCCAGGAGGCCTTCACGTGGGGAACTCCCTGCGAATTCCGAGGCGTCGACGAGTACCGAACCCTCCACCTCTTGGCAAGCGGCGGCGAGGGCGGCGGCAACGGCTCGTAACCTGAACAGGGCGGAGTCGTGCTTGAATGAAACCTCTACTTGGTCGTCGGAGAGGGGCTGGCCCGGCCGACCCGCTCGAATCCCGGAGAAACCATGCGCCGCATCTGCCTCGCGCTGCTCGTCCTCGCTTCCGCCTGTGGCGGCAAGAGCAACACCGCCGTGACTGATCAGGGCACCACGCTCACCCCCAAGAGCGACGCCGCCGTGGTGGGCACGTTCTTCGGCTTCATCCCCATCACCGAGGTGATCGTCACCGACGTGCCCAACCTCTGCGGCGAGTTCAGCAACATCTCGCCGTGCAACAGCTCCAGCAGCACCATCCCGGTGACCAGCGGCTCGATGCTGGTGGTCGCGGTCATCTCCACGGCCTCGGGCGACTATAAGGTCAGCGATCCGAGCGCGGAGGTGACGGACGGCGGCGGCAGCTTCTTCGGCGCGCCCGCGGCGGAGGTGGAGTTCGAGTCGTTCGCGAGCGGCGCCGCGCCTGTGCAAGACGTGGCGGTCTCGGGCACGGTGCACCTCGACAAGGCCGACGTGGGCGGCTCGGCCGAGGGCAGCTACGACGTGACCATGAAGAGCGGTGCGCACCTGAAGGGCGACTTCCACGGCGACAACTGCCCGGCGCTCTCGGCGCTGCTCACCTCGTCGACCTCCGACAGCTGCAGCGACAGCTTCGGCTCGAGCACCTGCAGCCGCTCGTGCACCTGCCAGGGCTCGACCGTCGCCGCCAACTGCTCCGCGCCTCCCGACGGCGGCGACTACTGGACCTGCAGCTGCACGGACAAGACCGGCGCGCACACCACCTGCAACATGACCACGCCGGTGAGCTCGAGCTCGTGTGACCAGGGCGAGAGCTGCTGCCCGATGACGTTCTAATAGAGTTTCAAAACCCCGCAGCCGGCGGGCTTGGAAGCTGGGTTTTGAAACGGGTTCACGTCGACGCGCGTCGACAACTCCGCCCGACCCGAGGAAGATGCCGCCGCCGACGCGGGGTCGGCGCGGAGCGTGCGATGGCCAGGCGGCTCTTACTCCTGCACACCGGCGGCACGGTGGGGATGCGCGCGGGGCAGGGCGGCCACCTTCGGCCTGCGGGCTTCGCCAAGGCGCTCCATGACGCCATTCCCGAGCTCGGCCAGCTCGCCGAGGTGGAGCTCGAGCTCTTCTCGAACCTCGACTCCAGCGACATCGGCCCTTCACTCTGGGTGAAGCTGGCGGCGCGGCTGCACGCGCGGCTGCCGCGCTTCGACGGCGCCGTAATCACGCACGGCACCGACACCATGGCCTACACGGCCAGCGCGCTCTCCTTCATGCTCCAGGGGCTGAACAAGCCGGTGGTGCTCACCGGCGCGCAGCGGCCGCTCGGCGAGATCCGCTCCGACGCGCGGCTCAACCTCGTGGACGCCTTCACCGCGGCCGCGGAGGGCCCGCCCGAGGTGATGGTCTGCTTCGACTCGAAGCTCTTTCGCGGCAACCGCTGCACGAAGGTGAAAGTCGCGGAGTACGACGCCTTCGAGAGCCCGAACTTTCCCACGCTGGGCACGCTCGGCGTGCACGTGGGCATCGCGCCCGGACTGAAGCCGCACGGGCCGTTCAAGCTGCGCGACCAGCTCGAGCCGCGCGTGTTCCTGCTCAAGCTCTTCCCGGGCATGGATCCCCAGCTGTGTCGAGCGATCCTGCCGAGCGTGAAGGGCCTGGTGGTCGAGGCGTTCGGCGCGGGGAACTTTCCGCTCGAGGCCAGCGGCAAGTCGCTCTTGCCGGTGTTCGAAGAGGCGCGCGCGCGGCGGATCCCCGTCGTGGTGACCAGCCAGGCGCACCGCAACGGCGTGGATCTCTCGCTCTACGCGGGCGGCTCGCGCGCGCGAAAGCTGGGCGCGCTCTCCGGCGGCGACATGACCACCGAGGCGTGCGTGGTGAAGCTCATGCACGCGCTCGGCTACGCGAAGGACCTGGCGTCGGTGCAGCGCATCTTCGAGCGCGACCTCGCCGGCGAGCGATCGAACTAGGGATTTCCAAATCCCATGATGGTGCCCATCGAGCGGGTGTGCTCCCAGACGCCGGACTGGCTGGTGCCGGGCTTGTCGGAGTTGCCCTCGATGGTCTCGATGGTGCCGTCGGCGTTCACGCCCTTCACGATGCCCACGTGATCGGCCACGCCGTCGCCGTTCCAGTCGAAGAGCACCAGGTCGCCGGGCTGCGGGTTGGAGCGGCCCTTCCAGCGGCCCTCGGCCTTGAGGTTCTGCACGATGCCCGGGCACCACGGGTTGTTCATGGGCACGCCCGCGTGCGTGTACACCCACGAAGCGAAGTCGGCGCACCACGACTCCGCGCCGCGGCCGAAGTAGTTGGGGTACTTCGCGCACGGACCGTTGTTGGTGTCGCCGTTCTCCAGCGTGCCGATCTGGCTCTCCGCCATCGCCAGGATCTGCGAGCGCACGTCGCCGCCGCCGGTGGTGGGGCCCGTCACGCCGCCCGCGTGCTTGGACTGGTACTCGGGCGAGAGCTTGAGGCAGAAGTCGAAGGCCTGCGCGGCCTGGAACAGGTTCTTGCCCTGGGCCATGAACTTCCCGAGGAGCGCCTCGCCCGAGAGGATCTCGTCGAGGCTGGGCGCGCGGCCGAGCGTGCTCTGGTACTCGCCCTGGATCCACTTGGAGAACGGGTGGACGGTGTGGAACTCGTTCCCCGCGAGCACCAGGTTCGAGATGTTGGCGCAGATCTGCATCCAGTTGGTGCCGTGGGCGCCGGCGTCTTTCGCGTAGGTGTTGAAGTTCGCCATCTCGTCGGGGCGCGGGGCGCGGCCGAGCGCCTTCGTGTACACGTCGTTGATGAAGCTCGCGAACGGGTTCGCGGCGTGGAACGACTTGTACTCGGGCGAGATCGACACGCAGAAGTCCAGGCCCTGGCAGCACTGGAAGAAGTTCTTCCCCTGCGCGGCGAAGGTCTTCATCAAATCCTCGGCCTTGTCGATCTCCTCGTCGGTCGGGTAGCGGCCGAGGCGGCTCTGGTAGAGGCTGGAAATCCAGCTGCCGAGCGGGTGCACCTGCTTGTACTCGGGGCTGAGCTTGATGAAGAAGCAGATCTCCGCGCCGGCCTGGAAGATGTTCTTCCCCGCGGCGAGCTCCTTGGAGATCCAGTTGGTGGCGCTGGTGATCTCGGCGGCCGTGGGCTGGCGGCGGAGCAGCGTCTCGTAGGTCTGGCGGATCCAGCTCTCGAAGGGGTTGGTGACCGGCGCGGTGTTGCTCGCGGTGTGAACGCGCGGGACGTCGGCGCCCTGGCCGAGCGGGTTGGTCGCGGGCAGGCCGTGGAGCGCGGCGGTCAGGGTGGCGGAGTCGGTGGCCACCGTCGGCGTGGCGCCCGACGCGGCCGCGGTGGACGCAGCCTGGAAGCTCGAGACGTCGCGCGTGCTCGAGCTGGTGGGCGCGGCGATCTTCGCGGGCGCGGTGGCGCTCGGCGTGACCGGGCGGGCGGTGCTGGGGGCGATGCGGAGAGAGGTCGACATGAATGCCTCGGCGTTGGGTGCCGGGATTCTCGTGACGTCGGGAACTCGTTCCACAACGGGCTGTCGATTTGGCGCGAGCGGGAAGGTGTGGCGCGTCGGGGTAGTCCCCAAGCAGCCCAGAGCGCAACGACTTCGGCGAGTTACGCGTGGCCAGCCACGAGCCACCGGCCACCATCCACGGACTTAGTGCCCGAGCGGACCCCAGCTCGGGGTCGACACGTCTTCGCCGTGGGTGAGCTGAATCTGCTTGGAGCCGTCCGGCGTCATCACCCAGAGCTCCGAGCCGCCGCTGCGCGTGCTGGTGAACGCAATCAGCCGGCCGTTGGGCGCGAAGGTGGGCTCCTCGTTGTACGTGCCCTGGTCCTGGGTGAGGCGGGTGATCTTCCCGCCCTCGACGGCGAAGGTGAACAGGTCGAACACGTTGCGCTCGTCGCGCGCGGTGAAGGCGATGAGGTCGCCGCGCGGCGACCAGTCCGGCGTCTGGTTGTAGTTGCCCTGGAAGGTGAGCCGCGTGGCCGCGCCGCCGCCCGAGGGCATTACGTAGAGCTGCGGCGAGCCTGCCCGGTTCGACACGAACGCGATCTTCTTCCCGTCCGGCGAGAACGAGGGGCTGGAGTTGATGCCGTAGTCGTTGGTGATCTTGGTGAGGCCCGAGCCGTCCACGTTCACCAGGTAGAGCTGGCTGCCCTCGCCCTCGCTCATCGCGAACGCCACGTGCCGCGAGTCAGGCGAGAACGCCGCGCCGGTGGTCAGCGTGCCCTTGCGGACCAAGGGCCGCGTCTCGCCGCTGGCGACGTCGTAGATGTAGAGGTCGGGGTTGCCGCCCATGTAGCTGGTGAAGGCCACGTACTTGCCGTCCGGGCTCCACGCGGGCAGCAGGTTCAGGTCGCCCTTGGTGATGACCTTTTCACGGCGGCCGTCCCAGTCGGCGATGACCACCTGCTTGGTGTTCTTGATCTTCTTCACGTAGGCGATCTTGGTGAGGAACGGCCCCGGCTCGCGCGTGTAGAACTTGAAGAGCGCGTTGGCCACCTGGTGCCCGAGGTTGCGCGGGTCGGTCGCGGAGAGGTTGAGCTTGAGCTCCTCCTTGCCGGTGGCCACGGTGAACAGCCGGAACTCGCCCGAGACGTTTCCGCCCTGCGCGGAGACCGCGCCCTTGAGCAGCGCCTCCGCGGCGACGTCGAGCCAGTGGCGGAACTCGATGGTCGAGGCCGTCATGCCCTCCTTGTCGGCGCCGAGGAAGCCCTTGCGATCGAGGAGCTCGAAGATACCGCTGACAGCGAGGTCGTTCTGCAAGGTCTCGTCGACCTCTTTGACCTGGGCGGCGTCGCCGGTGCCCTTGAGCGCGGGGAAGGCGAGCGGGAGCGGCTTGAAGTTCGCGCCGCTGATGTCGAGCTGGACGCGCTGGGCGTGGGCCGTCGCGGCGGTGAGCAGGGTCGCGAGCAGCAGGACGGGACGCAGGCGCAAGGCAGGCCTCCAGAAGGCAGCGCTCATGCTTAGACCAGCGAACCCGGGGGGAGAAGGAAAAATCCCAGAGTCATCGGTGCGGGCCCTCGGGTGCTCGCAGATATGCTCTCGGCATGGGTCTGCCAGAAGCGCTTCGTTGGTTGGATACGGTCCGCTGGACCGCGGACATTCCGCTGCGACCGGCGGAGCTCCAGCAGCGATTCACGGAACTTGTGAACCCGCTTCGAATGAGCGGCAGGCCCGAAGTCCGCACGTCTGGTCGTTACATCCGTGACCTTCGCACGGAGCAAGATGAGTTCACGCTCTACGTCTGGGACAGTCCCAAAGGTCCATTGATCGTCGGCCAAGGTCGCGTTCGTGCGAGCGCGGGTGGTTCGCGAGTCGACCTTGAGATGCGGTTGAGGCCAGTCAGCCGGTTTGCGCTCGGAGCGCTGTTCCTATTTGCGGTGGTCGCGGCGATTGGGACGGCGCGCGTGTCAGGGGATCTCAACTGCCTTTGGATTCTGGCGGCCATTCCAATTCTCGCCACGACGGTCGCCATTTCGGCCGCGCACGGGCGGGCGCGGATGCTGAGGTTCGCGAAGGAGCTCTGCCAGGTGACGCCGCCAGGTTGACCTCCGGTCACCCATCGCCCTATCGTCGATATGTCGATGACATGTCGTCGACGTCGCGAAGGGATCGCCCATGGGCAGACACAACCACGAAGACTGGCGCGACGACGCGCGCGAGTTCGCCGAGCAAGCCCGGGCCTTCTTCGGCCGGGGCGGCTTCGGCGGCGGTGGACGCGGTGGGTTTGGTGGTCGCGGCTGGCCGCCGGGCGGTCCGGGCTGGCCGCCGGGCGGACCAGGGTGGCCGTTCGGGCGCGGCCCCGGCCCGCGGGTGAAGCGCGGCGATGTGCGCGCCGCGGTGCTCGCGCTCCTCGCCGAAGAGCCGCGCAACGGCTACCAGATCATCCAGGAGATCGCGCAGCGCAGCGGCGGCCTGTGGCGGCCGGGCTCGGGCTCGGTCTACCCGGCCCTGCAGCTCCTCGAGGACGAAGGCCTGGTCCGCGCCGAGGAGCACGAGGGCAAGAAGCGCTTCCGGCTCACCGACGAGGGCAAGGCGTACGTCCGCTCGCACAAGGAGGAGCTGGAGAATCCCTGGGGCGAGGTGGCGAGCACCGTCGACGACGGCGCGGTGAACATCCACGTGCACCTGGGCCAGCTGGGTATGGCGCTGGTGCAGATCTTCCACGGCGGCGACGCCAAGCAGATCGCGAGGGCCCGCCAGGTGCTGCTGCAGGCGCGCAAGTCGCTGTACCAGATCCTCGCCGAGGCCGACGACGGCACCGAGCCCGACGAATGAGCGCCGACGACGAGTCCACCTGGCGCGAGGCCATCGCGGATCTCGGCGCGCTCGTCGCCGAGGTCGAGCCGGGCGTGATGCTCAACGTGCGTGCGGAGCTCCTGGGTCGGCTGCTCGCGGAGCTGGAGCGCGGTGAGGCGCGGCGGCTCGCGGCGCACAACGAGCCACCGACGTCGCGCGCGCGGTGAATCAATAGAAGGTTCGATCGCCGCGGCCGAGCACCACCTGCATGAACGGTCCGCCCGGCCGTTCGATGGCCAGATCGGCGCCGCCGTCGCCGAGCAGATCGCCGGCGAGGAGGTGCGCCACCGTTCCGCCGGGCTGCAGCGGCTCCACGTCGTAGCCGCCATCGGGCTGGCCCCAGGCCACGTACGCGCTCTGGTCCGACGCGAAGACCACGTCGGTGAAGCCGTCGTGGTCGAAGTCGGCGAACGCGGGCCGGCCCACCACCGGGTAGCAGCCCTCGCTCGGCAGGAACTGCGTGCCCGCGGTGAGCTGCCCCTCGGACACGTGCGCGAAGTAGATGGTCTGGAGCGCGTTGCAGCCCACGTCGCGGCTGGAGTTGACGACGATCAACTCGTCCACGGGCCCGCCGGGCACGGATGGAAACGCGCGCATGCCGAAGTTGTCGCCGAAGTTGCCGATGTCGAACTGGCCCAGCGTGCTCGAGGCGGCCCCGTCCCAGCCGCCGTCGGGGAAGGCGAGGTGGAGCTCGATCACCGAGTCCACGTCGGTGATGCGCGAGAGCACCAGGTCGCTCGCGCCGCCCGCGCCCGACACGAACGCGAAGTCGAACGCGCCCGGGTAGTTGTGGAAGCCCGAGCGCGCGTCGAGGGCCGGTGACACCGTGGCCATGACCAGCTCGGGCGCGACGGGATCCGGGTTGATCGCCGCGACCGCCACCCGGCTCCCGTCGACCTCGGGGAAGATCGCGTAGGTCGGCTTGTGCGGCAGGTCGAGCTGCGGGCCGCCGTCCACGAGCGGGAGCGCGAGGAGCACGCCGCCGTCTGCGTTCACCGCCACCGCCCATGCTTGCGCCCCGAAGGCTGCGACGGCGGGCACGTGCTCGTCGGCAAGGAACGGCCCGCTGCGGGCGAGCTGCGCGGTCCCGGGAAGCGACTGCAGCAGCAAGAGCCCACCGCCCGCCAGCCAGAGGTTCTTCGAGCCGCCCGGTCCGTCCTGCAGGGCCACGTCCTCGGCGAGCGAGGGGAGCGGGAAGGTGCGCCCGGGCCGCAGCTCACCGCCGTAGCCGCCGGAGAGCAGGGTGATCTCGGAGCTGTGCACCGCGTCCGCGCCGACGTACGCCAGGTCGGGAATGCCGTCGCCGGTGAAGTCGCCCGCGACGAGCCCCGTGGCCGGTCCGATGGCGTTGGTGGGCAGATCGGCCAGCCCGCCGTCGAGCACCACCAGCCGGCGCGCGCCGTCGAGGCTGGAGATGTCGATCTCCACGCCCGGACGCTGCGGCGAGGCCCCGAGGGTGATGGCGGTGGTGTCCGTGCTCAACGCGAGCTCACCCAGGACGACCAGGCCTCCGCCTCCGACATCCGTGGCCGCGACGACCAACGGCACGCCGTTCGTGTAGCCCACCACGAGCTGATCCACGTGGCCGCCCACCGCCCCGCCCGAGAAGTCCGTCTCGTTGAGCTCCAGCGAATCGAAATAGTGCGCCGTCGGAACGCAGGTCTGCGCGTGGAGCAGCAGCTCGAACCCGCCATCGGCGTCCACCACCGGGGCGAGGTTCACGAAGTGCATCGCGTAGTCCGTGCCCGCGTCGGGGCAGGCGGTGGCGGCGTCGAAGGTGAACTCCAGGCCGTGCTGGCCGGAGCGGCCCACGGCGAGGCTGGCGTTGTCCATGCCGGGCTCGGGCGGGGCGTAGCCGGCGGGCGTCCAGCCGCTGGTCGAGGCCCGGAACGCGTAGAAGCCGTTGCCCACGGTGGAGAAGGGCTCGCTGCCGGCGACGATCAGGGCGCCGCCGTAGCCGGAGTTGAAGGTGTCGGAGTAGCCCATGGAGGCCACGTTGAGGTTGTAGGCGGTCAGGTCGAGGGTCGGTCCCTGGCTGAGGGTGCCGTCGGGCTCGCCCATCAGGAGATCGATCTTGCTGCAAGGGTCGAACGCGCCGTCGCCCGCGAGCACCGCGACGTCCTCGCGGCCGTCGTTGGTGAGGTCGCCCACCACCACGTCACAGACCTCGGGGCGGAGGGTGAGCGTGGGCGAGACGCTCGGGCCCTGCGGGTTGGTGACCGAGACGCGGAGCTGCGCCGGGCCCACCGTCGACACCGCCAGCAGATCCGTGAGGCCGTCGCCGTTGAAGTCGCCGGTCAGCAGCCGGAAGCCCTTTCCGGCGGGAAGCGCGGCGGTGAAGTCGGCGAGCTGCACGGCGAAGGAGCGCGTGAGGCCCGCGCCATCGGTGACGGTGATCGCGTCCAACACGTTCGGCGTGGGGCCGGAGCGGTACACGCCGTCGTCCCCGATGGCGCCGCCGCTCAGGTTACCCAGCGAGGCGAAGTCGAAGTGGTACGGCGGCACGCCGCCGCTGGCCTGGAAGAACAGGGTGCTCCCAGGCGCGACGGCGGTCAGGGCCGCGCCGTTCGGCGTCACCGAGAGCTGGGGCGAGACGGCCGCCGTCGCCTGCACCGCGGGTCCCACGGCCTGGGTGAGGGTCACGGTGTACACCCCGGGCCCGCAGCTGCCAGCGTGGAAGAGGCCGTGGCGATCGACGCAGGCGGGCGCGTCACCGCCGTCCAGCGCGGGGCAGTCCTCGCCTGCGGGCGCGTCGGCACAGTGCGGAGTCGGATCCGGCGCGGCGCAGCCATCGCCGGCCGTGAGCGCGAAGCAGTACGGACCCTCGCCGCCGCTGGCGCTGAACTGCCACGTCTGTCCCGGGGCGATCTGGACGATGGCGGGGGTGAGCTGCACCGCCGCGCCCACCTGGATGGTGACGGGCACGCTGGCGCCCGCGGAATCCGAGACGCGGACGGTGTCCGCGGTGTTGCCCTGCAGGCCCGCCAGGTAGGAACCGTCGCCGTCGACGCGGGCCTCCGGGCCGCTGCGCTGGTCGGCGCCGGTGAGGGAGAAGGCGTAGGGCGGCTGGCCTCCGGAGACGTCGATGCGCGTGGTGCCCGCGGGGGCCACGCTGCTGCGCTCGGCGAAGGCGGTGAGCGACGCGTTGGCGCTCGAGCCGGGCGAGGTGAAGCTCCGGGAGCAGGCGGCGACCGAGAGGAGCGAGAGCGCGGCGGCGAGGCGGGCGGGCATCTCTCCTCCGGTGGTCCGGAGCGAGTGTAGACGAACGACGGAGCGTCAGGGCCTGGGAAGGCGTGCGCGACGCAGAGCCTTCGTGCGGTGCGGCGTCAGGCCGGCAGGCCGGCCGCCGCTGCGGGCGCGGGGAGGAGCTCGAAGTCGAATGGCAGCTCGTCCGTGAGTCGATCGGGGTGCCGCAAGAGCTCCAGCAGATCCGTCGAGGTCACCAGGCCGATGAGGGTCTCGTCGGGTGTGACCACGGGCAGCGCGTCGAAGCGATTCTCGAGCATCAGCGTGGCCAACGTGGAGACCGACGTGGTCGGGTTCGCGGCGATGGGGCAGGTGGTCATGGCCTCGCCCACCGCCGCGCGCGAGACCTCGCGCCGGCCGTCGGCGTGGAGCGTGGTGCGCAAGAGCACGTCGCGGTCGGACACGATGCCGCAGAGCTTGCCGGCCAGGACCACCGGCAGGTGGCGCACGCGCAGCTTCTGCATCAGCCGCGCGGCCGCGTCGAGCGGGTACTCGGGAGGAACGGCGGTCACTTTCACGGTCATCACACGGCGGGCTTGCATGCGGCACCTCGGGTTTGGGCGAGGTATTGCAGGCCGCAGGCCAACGATGTCGCGCTCGTCACCCGTTGCTGCTGCCCGGGTGTTGGCTCGGACAGAAGCACGTGCCGCTTCCGAGGTCGCACGACGCTGGCGCGCACTTGGCGTCGGAGTCGCAGCCGTCCCAGCTCTGGCAGACCTTGCCGAACGGATCGCAGAAGCCGCTCGCGCAGTCGTTGTCGTGCTCGCACGGAGCGCAGAGGACGAGCCCAGGCGCGCCGCCCGTCGAGCCGCCGCTGCCCGTCGAGCTGGACGAGCTCGATGAGCTGGATGAGCCCGACGAGCTGGACGAACCCACCGTTCCGCTGCTCGCCGACGCGCTGCTCGCCGCGGCGCTGCTCGTCGACGTGTCGACCGAAGCAGTTTCCGGCGCCACGTAGCAACCCGACGCGAACGCGCCGATCGCGATCCACGTCCTCATGGGTGCGGGTGCGCGCGCAGGAAGTCGAGCATCTCGGGCTCGTGGTCATGACCGCCGCGATCCGCGACGCCATCCGGCCAGTGCAAATGGTTCAGCCCGCCCAGGATCTCGCCGCAGCTGCTCGCGCACGCGCTCACCGTGACGCCGGAGCCGTCGACGATCTCGTCCTGCACGGCCGCGTCGCCCATGGTCGTGCCCAGGGTGGCGAGCCAGGTCTCGACCGCGTAGCCGGGTGGGGCGATGGTGCCGCCGTCGGGCGCAGCGAGCTGCGCGGCGTCGCAAGGGACGAGCGCGTCGCAGTCGCGGTGGATGGCGAAGATGGGCACGTCGGTCTGCGGGTACGGGTTCGCTGCGCACGACGCGAGCGCGGCGTCGTCGGGCGCGGCGAAGGGATCGGCGCCGGCGTACGGCGCGGCGGCGGCGATGCGCGAGGGCGGACCGTCGAGGCCGGGCGTGGCCGTGGTGAAGCGCGCGGCCGCGTACTCTTGCGCGAAGAACGCGCCGTTCGACCAGCCCGTCACGTAGATGCGCGCGGGATCCACCTTGCCGGTGGCGGCGAGCGTCTCGATCAAGCGGTCGACGCTGCGGATGTCGGGGTTGCCGCTGGGGCTGCCGAGGTCGCGGTAGAGGTGGTCGAAGTGCGTGCCCGCCGGGTTCTGGCCCTCCCAGTGCAGGTTGCGGCCCTGCAGCGACGCGATGGCGAATCCGACCGGGCCGCCGTCGCCCGAGAGCGGGTAGCTGTCCGACTTCGAGCGCAGCGAGGTGTAGTCGTAGAGGTCGTCGGCGCCGCCGTGGCTGCCGTGCAGGAAGACCACCAGCGGAAGCTGTTCGCCGCCCGCGTCGGGGATGTGCACGCAGGCGTAGCGGGTGCCGCCGTCGTCGCCCCAGGTGAGCGGCGGGCCGTCGGAGAAGGCGGGGCGCGTGCTTCCGGCATCGGTGGCGCAGTCCGGAATGTCGGGGGGCGAGTCGATGGTCACGCCCAGGGGGCCGACGCACGTGTTGTCGGGCGTGCACTCCAGGAGCGGGCCGCAGAGTCCGGTCGCGGCGGTGCAGGTGGGGCTGCACGCGACCGCGCCCGTCGAGCCCGAGGTGCCGCTGGTCGTCGACGTGCTTCCGGAGCTCGAACCGCTGCTGGATGACGTCCCGGTCGAGCTGCCGCTGGTCGAGGTGGCGCTCGCGCTCGACGAGCCCGAGCTCGCGTTCGACGACGCGCCGCTGGTGGATCCCGCCGAAGTCGTGGAGGCGGTGGCGCCGGTGGTGCCGCCCGTCGACGACGACCCGCTGGTGGTTTCGGTGGCGTGGCAACCCGCGATGACGAACGCCAGTCCCAACGCTGCACGTGCTCGGAACGACATGTCCCCTCCTGGTTTCGACGCACAAGACGCCGGTCGCCGCGAATTCCCTACGGTACGATTCGCGCGTAGGGATCTTCTTGCGCCGTACGTCTGGGGGGCATGGGAGCCCTTCGCCCCGGAGCCTGTGCGCATCGACGCCGTCACGCCACCGAACCTGGCCGAGCTGGCGCAGGCCGCTGCCCGCGGCGATGCGGCGAGCTTCGCGGCGCTGGTGCGCGTGGCGTCGCCGCGCTTGCTGGTTCTCGCGGCCCGGATCCTCGCCGATCCCGACGAAGCCGCCGACGTCCTCCAGGAGGCGTGGATGCGCACCCACGACGCGCTCGCCACACGTGAGCTGCGAGAGCTCGCGGCGTTCGAAGCCTGGATGAAGCGGATGGTGGTGCGGCTCTCGGTCGATCAGCTGCGGAATCGCGCGCGGCGGGTGCGCTTGCAGGGCCAGCTCGAAGCGCGTGTCGCGCCTGCAGACGAAGGCGCACTGGAAGCGCGCGCGGCGTGTCGCGAGCTCGCGTCGTGGCTGGAGGCATTGCCGGCCGAGCAGCGGGCGGCGCTCGTGCTGAAGGATCTCGAGGGCTACACGTCGGCCGAGATCGCGTCGTTGATGGGCACGTCGGAAGGTTCGGTGGAGCAGCGCTTGGTGCGGGCGAGGGCCACCCTTCGCGAGCGAGGTCGCCGTGAGCACTGATTGGGACAGCGAAGTGGAGCGGCTGCGTCGGCAGACGGCGTCGCTCACGCCCAGCGAGGCGCAGCTTCAGCAGTGGAGCGCGCTCGCGAACCGGCCGGCGCCGAGCGTGTTCTCGATGCAGCTCGCGCGCACGTGTTGGCGACTGGCGCTCGCGGCGGGGGTCGCGGCGGCGGTCATCCTCGCGGTCACCTGGCCGTCGAAGGCGCAGCGCGAAGAGCTGGCCATGCAGGAGGCGTCATGGATGCCGTGAAGCGCGCGCGGTTTGCCGCGGCCGGGGCGGCGCTGTTGCTGCTGGCCGTGGGATTCGGGCTGGGGCTGGTGGTGGCGCGGGCGATCGTGCTGCGTCGGCTGAGCACGCTCTCCGACGGCCCGCCGGGCACGGCCGAGCTGAAGACGCTGATGTTCGTGGCCGAGGCCGAGCTGGATCTCGACGACGATCAGCGCGCGAAGGCGAAGCTGATCCTCGACAAGTACCAGCCGCGGTTCGTGGCGATTCGAAGGCGGAACTTCCCGGAGATCGATGCGCTGCGGATGGAGCGGTACGCGGAGCTGCGCACGTTGATGAAGCCGGAGCAGACGGCGAAGTTCGATGCGCTCGTGGCGCACTACGAGGGGCAGTTGAGGAAGAGCGTGGGGCTTGCTGCGGACGCGAGTCCGTAGCGCCACCTGCGCTTCTTGGGCTTCGTAGGCTTGGGAAGCGTGAACGCGTTCGCCTGCGGGTTGAACACCGGTTGGCGGCGCGTGCTCCCGACTCGCGCGCGCACGTGTCACTATTCCAGCTTCTCGCGGAGTCGCCGAATGCTGCCCCTCGTCGCCTTGCTGCTCACGGGCTTGCCCGAGAACCTCGAGAAGGCCCAGGCGGCGCTCGAGGCGGGCGACGTCGACAAGGCCTACGTGCAGTTGCTCATGTACGAGCCGCTCGCCAGCATCACCCGTTCGAATGAAGAGGTGACCCTCGCTCGCACCGCCCAGGCGGAGCTCGAGCGGAAGCAATATTTCCAAGCCTCGAACCTCGCTCGGTTCCTCATTCAGCTCGCGCCCAAGAGCACCTTCGCCATGGGCGTGCTCGGTCGATGTGCGCTCGAGCAGGGCCAGATCGACGAAGCGCAGCGCTGGGCCAGGTCGTGGGCGGAGACCGACCCCAGCGACCCGCAGCGAGGAGTGCTCGAGGCCGCAATCGACGCCAAGCTGGGCCATTGGATCGAGGTCTCGGCAAAGACGGCGTCGCTGATGGGCGATCCGCGGCTCACCCCCGCGCAGCGGGACGAAGCGCGAGACCTCAACGTGAGAGCGGGCGAGGTGCTGGAAAAGAATCCGGCCGCGGCGAAGGAGGCGAAGCTGCAGCAGGCCTCGGCGGTGGCCAACCGAGAGCGCGAGCTCTCGGCGCAGAACGGAAAGTGGGCCGCCAGCGACATCACGCTCTTCTGCAACACCACGAGCGTCGACTGCGATCAGGTGCGCGATTACTTCACCCAGCGAAGCATTCCGTTCGTGGAGAAGGACATCGACGTGGACGAGGAGGCCCATGCCCTCTTCGTCAAAGAGACTGCGGGTCGGGCTCAGAAGGTCCCGGTCACGAGATTTCTGACTTATCCACCCGCCGGGTACACGGTCATCAACGGCTTCAAGCCGCAAGAGTTCGAGCAGGCGCTGCGGGACAAGCATCCGGATTGGCGGACGGCGCACGAGTCGAAGCAGCCGTAGCCCTCGGGCTTGACGCCCGGTCTTGCGTCGCACCATCCACCAGACGACGATGGCCCCACACCTCGTCCCGGAGTCCACGTGTCCCTCGCTCGTCGCGCGCTGCTCGGCGCTCTCGCTCTGACCCTCGCCGCGTGCAGCGGCAGCAGCTCCTCCAGCTCCAGCAGCGGCTCCACCGGCCACACCACCGCCACCGCGGCCAGCTCCAGCACCGGCCACAGCAGCTCGTCCGGCGCGGCGAGCACCTCCACGGGCTCCACCGGCGAGTCGACCAGCGCGAGCAGCGGCTCGTCGACCGCGAGCTCCACGTCGTCGACCGCGAGCAGCGGCGCGAGCACGGCGAGCAGCAGCAGCACCGGCGCGTCGACGGGCTCGAGCGGCTCCAGCGCGACCACCTCGGGCAGCACGGGCTCCATCGGCGGGTCGAGCACGGGCAGCACCGGCTCGAGCGGCTCGACCGGTGGCCAGGGCACGCTGACCGTCGTGATCAACGCGCCGAGCGGCGGCAGCGCCACGGTGCAGGTGACGGGCACCGGCTTCTCGCAGGCGCTCACCGCGGGCGCGAGCCTTCAGGTCGCGGCCGGCACGTACGACGTGACCGCGAGCACCGTGGTCCTTCCGGATCCGATCGTCGGCGCCGCGTACGCGCCGGTCATCACCGGCAGCCCGGCTGTCGTCACCGCGGGTGCGACGACCACCGTCACCATCGACTACCCGGCTCTGCTTCCCGGCTCGGGCATGATCTGGATCCCCGACGCCAACGACAACGCCATCGTGGCCGTGGACAGCGCGCAGCTCCAGGCCGCCACCAATGCGTTCACGCCGATCCTGACGCTGCAGATGAACGACGGCGGCTATGCGGAGGCGGTGGCCTTCGATCGCGCGGGCCAGCCGTGGGCCGTCGACGACTCGAACACGCTCTACAGCTGGACGCTCTTCGCCGACGGCGGCGCCTCGCCCGTGAGCCAGTTCAACATGGTCATGGTCGACGGCGGGCCGCTCGGACTGCAGTCGCTCACCTTCGCACCGAACGGTGACCTCTGGCTGCCGGCGTTCACGCAGCAGACATCCTTCATCTTGCGTGTCACGCCCGACCAGCTCCTCACGCCGGGCGACGTGCTGCCCGCCCAGATCCTCGAGGACGTGATCGACGACGGTGGCTTTGACTCCGTCGCGAACCCGTACGGCGTCGCCTTCGACGCCACCGGCAACGCCTGGACGGTGAACATCAACACCAACACCATCGTCGAGTTCCCGCGCCTCGGCGATGGCGGCTACGACCCGTACCCGGCCACGGTGATCTACGACCCGGGCGATGGCGGCGTCTTCGGCGGGCTCAACGGCATCGCCTTCGACGCGCAGGGCGATCTCTGGGTGGCGTCATCGTACGACAACGCGGTGGTCCACCTCTCGGTGGCCGGGCTCAGCGGCGATCAGCCCGTCAGCCCCATCGCCATCTTCGGCGGCACGGACGCGGGCGGGACGCCCTCGTTGAGCGGCACCGACTACGCCAGCTTCGATCACAGCGGCGCGCTCTGGGTGTGGAGCCAGGACATCGGCACGCTGACGAAGTTCGACAACCCGGGCCAGTACACAGGCTCGGTGACGCCTGCGCCGGACGCGTTCTTCATCACCCCGTACAGCGGCGACACCGGCAAGTTCGCGTTCGATCCGCCCGCGCCGGGCCTCCATCTCTATCCGTAGTCCGATCGTCGGCGAGATGGCGGCGCGCGCGTCGGGCAGCACACGCGCGCGCCGCGACTTGGCAACAGGGCCGTGACGCCATCGCTACGCTCGCTCTCCGCAGCCGGAGGCGACCGTGCGAAAGACGAACGTGCTCTTCACCTATCCGCAGCCGGATTTCGCGCTGCCGCCGTGGTCGGTGTGCGCGCAGATCGCGCGACACCTCGACACCAACCGCTTCCAGAGCTTCGTGGCCGCGGCCGAGGACACTGCGGGCAAGGCGGGCGTGGAAGGCACGGCGGACGTGGCTCGCTTTCCGCTCGGCTCGCCGGCGCAGATCGCGCGGAGCCTGCCGCGGCTGGCGTCGTTCGTGGTGGGCAACTGCATCGACGTGGTGCACGCCAACGAGGACGCGCGCTCGCTCGCGCTGGGGCTGGCGCTCTCGCGCGGCACCGGTCGCCCGCTGGTGGTGCACTACCACGCGACGCCGAAGATCTATCGCGGCGCACGTCGGCGCTTGTTGAAGCTGGGCGCGTCGCTGGCGGCACGGAACGTGGGCGTCTCGCGGTTCATCGCCGACGAGCTCTCGGCCATCGGCGTGCGGCGCACGGGCTTCGTGCTCAACGGCGTCGACGCGCGGCGCTTCTCGCCGCAGATCGACGGCTCGCGGATCCGTCGCGAGTACGGTGTCGCGCCCGACGACGTGCTGGTGCTGCAGCTCGCGCGCTTCTGGCGGCCCAAGCGGCAGGAAGATCTCGTGCGCGCGATGGCGATCGCGCTGCGGCGCGCGCCCAAGCTCAAGGCGCTGCTCGTGGGCTGGGATGATCCGCGCTACGACGGCGCCTTCACCAGCTACCGCGAAGAGGTGAAGAGCCTGGCCCGCGAGCTGGGGATCGTGGACCGCATCATCGTGGCCAACGCGCGGCCCGAAGCGCCGGAGCTGCACGCGGCGGCCGACATCTTCGCGTTCCCGTCGGTGGATGATCCGTGCGCGCTGGTGATCCTGGAGGTGCTCGCCTCGGGGAAGCCGTTCGTGGGCGCGCGCTCGGGCGGGACGCCGGAGCTCATCGACGAGGGCGTGACCGGGCTGCTCGTGCCGCCGCGCGCGCCGGGCGATCTCGCAGAGAAGCTGGTGCTGCTCGCGAACGATGCGGGGCTGCGGCGGCGGCTCGGCGACGCAGCACGTGCGTCGGCGCTCAAGGATTTTCCCGAGGGAAACGTGGCGCGCGGGTTTGGGGAGATCTACGAGGAGACGGCGCGGCGATAGATAACCGATTGGTTAACTTCGATCGGCGACTTCGATGAGCACCGTGTCGCCGGCGCGCAGCTTCTTGTGCTTGGTCACGTGGTTCAGCTTCTTCAGCTCGTCCACGGTCACGCCATAGCGCTGGCTCAGGCTCCACAGCGAGTCCCCCGGCGCGAGCGTGTGCACGATGTGCTTCTTCTTTCCCTCGATGGTGACCTTGTCCGGCACGGCGTCGGCAGGCGGTGGCTTGGGCGCGGCGACC
Organism: Deltaproteobacteria bacterium; assembly: GCA_018266075.1. GTDB lineage: Bacteria > Myxococcota > Myxococcia > Myxococcales > SZAS-1 > SZAS-1. The sequence goes on from JAFEBB010000045.1 coordinate 28,434, forward strand.
GGCGCGGTCGTCGACGCGAGCTGCACCGGCGCGGGGTTCACTGCGGGTGAAGGCGCGGCGGCCGGCGTCGGCGTGGCGGGCGGGAGCGCGCGCGGGTAGACGACGAGCTGCTGCCCGATGGCGAGCTTGGGGCGCTTGCCCTTGAGGCCGTTCCAGCCCTTGAGCTCGTCGACGGTCACGCCGAACTTCTGGCTGATGACCCAGAGGTTGTCGCCGCTGGCGACGCCGTAGGTGACCTGGTCCTTGCCGTCGACCTGGCGGTGCACGACCGTTCCGCTCGCCTGCTGCGGCCCGGTGGGCTGGCCCGCGGGGACCTCGTCGCTGGCGTCGTACTTCTTGCGCTTGCCGGTCTTCTGGTCGTCGTCGAGCTTGGCGAGCGTGGCCTGCGAGGAGATGGGCACCATGAGCTCCGTGCCCACGCGCAGCTTGCGCACGCTCTTCAGGCCGTTCATGCGCATCACGGCCTCGGGGTAGCTGTGGTTCTCGAGCGCGATCCTGGAGAGCGTGTCGCCCTTCTTCACGCGCACGATGCGGAACTGCAGCCGCTCCTTGGGCTCCACCTTGGGGTAGTTCTCCTCGAACGCGACCTTGTGGTTCTTGGGCACGCGCAGGATGTACGGCTTGTCGTCGGTCGCGGGCGGCGTGAGCCAGCGCTTCAGCTCCGGGTTGAGGAGCTTGAGGTCGTCGACGCTGCAGTCCGCGGCCTTGGCGAGCACCGTGAGATCCGTCGGGTTCACCACGCGGACCTCGTCGGTCTCGAGCGGCTCTTCCCAGTCGATCTCGTCCTTGGTGAAGCCGAACTGCTGCGCGTGCTTGGTGACCAGCGCCGCGGCGATGAGCTTGGGCACGTAGTTCTTGGTCTCGGGGCGGAAGTAGTGCTTCTCCGTGCACATCTCCCAGAAGTTGTGGGTGTCGTACTTGGCGATGCCCTTGCGGATCTTGTTCTCGCCCGCGTTGTAGCCGGCCCAGGCGAGGTACCAGTCGCCGAACTCGTCGTGCAGCGCGCGCAGGTACTTGGCGGCGGCGCGGGTGCTCTTGATGGGATCGCGCCGCTCGTCGACCCAGAAGTCCACGCGCAACCCGTAGCGACGCCCGGTGTGCTCGACGAACTGCCACGGGCCGCTGGCGCGCGCCCACGAGTAGGCCATGGTGGAGAAGCCGCTCTCGATCATGGAGAGGAAGACCGTGTCCTCGGGCAGGCCCTCTTGCCGGAGGATGTCGCGCATCACCGGGATGTAGCGGGTGGACCGGCCGAGGTAGTGGCGGAAGTACTTGCGCCCCGAGCGCTGGAAGAAGCCGATCCACTGCGCCACCTCGCCGCGCATCTCCACGGGGATGTCGTACTCGCCCTTGGCCTTGGCGATGTCGAACGCCAGCGCGATGCCGGGATCGAGCGCGGCCGCGTCGGGCAGCAGCGGCTGGTAGCTGCGCTCGTCGCCGAGGGCGTCGCGCAGGCCCATGGCCAAGCAGGTGTTGCCGCCGAGTCGACGCTGGGCCGCGAAGAGCTGCGTGGCGGCGCCGGCGCCGGGATCGGTGAACGTGGTCTCCGCCTGGCGCATGGCCGCGAGGTCTTCGGACTGCTCGCGGATCTCGTCGGCGTTGGCGCCGTTGTCGTCGGCGTCGTCCATGTCGTCGTCGCCGCCGTCGGGGCTCGCGGCTTCAGCTTCGGCGACTGCGGGCACAGCGGCAGGTGCAGCGGCAGGGGTCGAGGGAGCAGGAGCGGGCGCCGCCGCGGCCACGACCGGAGCCGGAGCAGGCGTCGGAGCAGGCGCTGCAGCAAGTCCGGCGTCGGCGGCGAGGACCACTCCCGCGTCGGGTGCGCCGGCGTCGGGGGCACCGGCATCGGCGGCGCCTGCGTCGACGGCGGGAACGGCCGGGTTCACCGCCGGGGACTGGGCGGCGGCGAGGCGATTGGCGCTGAGGAGGAGGCCAGCGACGAGCGCGAGCCGTCGCGGCACAAGGCGGGACATCCGGGGATCCTGGTCAGCAACTTCGGACTCTAGGAGGGGATCTCGGGAGCGTCAAACCCGTCCCCTCGCTTGCAGAACGGGCGGAGCGGCGATGCATTCCGAGTGCGAAGCGCGTCTTGCGAGGAGCGTCCGCACCCCGGGCAACCGGGCCTCGTGAGCGGGGCCGGGATGGGTGAGCCGGATTCAAGTCACTCAGCGCACCATCAGCTCCACGGGCACATCGAACGGCCGGCCTGCGTCATTCGCCGGCGTCGACGTCACCGCGAACCACGCGCGCGTCCCCGACTGCGCGTTGTACGGCACGCGCAAGGTGAGCTGCAGCGCTCCACCCGGCGCCACGGTGGGATGGTCGAGCGTCGGCCGGAAGTCCTGCGCGCCCGACTCCATCACGCTCACCGCGAACGGCGCGCTCGAGCCCACCTCCACGCCTTGCAACGTCACGTACGCATCCTGGTCGGCGCTCGCGAGCACGGGCGTGGTGGGCGCGAGCACCTTGGCGAAGACCTCGCTCGACAGCGGTTGGCACGGATCGCCGCCATCCATCGACGCCGCGTTCGACCACGCGCGCGTCAGCTGAAAGCCCGACTCAAGCACCGGCGGCGCGTCCTCGCACAGGTCACCCACCTCCTCGCCGCTGCCGTTGCTCCAGATGCCCTCGAGCGGAAACTGAATCAGCGCCGGCGCGCTCTGGATGTACGGGTCGGTCAGCGCCTCGACGACCTCGTGCGAGATGAGGTCCTCGTAGTCCGTCGCCTGCGGCGTGCCGTACTGCGTGATGTACGACGCCACCCACGCGCCGCCGTCGTCGTCGAACTCGAAGTGCTCGCCCTGGCCGATGCCCGCGGGCGCCGTGCCGGGCGGGTAGATGACCATCCAGATGGGCGTGCCGCCCGCGTCGCCGGGCTGCGCGGGCCAGAGCCCCGCGTCGATGCCCGCGAGCACCAGGTCGTGGATGTCGCCGTAGTCGACCCCGCTCGGCGCGATGCCCGGTGCCGTGTACTGCGCGTGGCCCACGACCGTCACGCCGTACTCGTCTCCGACTTCGTGGACCCAATGGGATCCGGGCAGGAAGTCGCCGAACGCTTCGAGCTCGCTCTCGAAGGGAAAGCCCGCGAAGGTGAGCGTCACCAGCTCCGCGCGCGCGAGTCGCGGGCCGCCGTGATCCGGGAGCTGCAGCTCCGCGTCGGGCGGAATCTCTGGCGGACCCGCGTCGACTCGATGACCGGCGTCGTTCGCGCCCGCATCAAGCGGCCACCAGCCGGCGTCGGACGGACCTGCGTCGACGCCCGCGTCCACCCCGCCCGCATCCACAGGCCCCGCATCGGTCGCGCCGCCGTCCGGCGTTGGCGAGCCGGAGCAGGCCAAGAGCCCCAGCGCCACGATGGCGACAGCGAGAACCCGCATCTCCCCTCCGCACGCACGGTGCATCGGCGCGCGCTTCGCGTTCAAGCGATCTGCGAGGACCTGAGAGGGGCTTTGCGCGCCGAGGTCGGTTCATGCGCTACTCCCGCGCATGAAAACGACGCTCGTCTTGTCCGCGGCGCTCGCGGCGATGCTCACCGGCTGCGGCGATCAGTGTGATCCGAAGACGTTCGCGGCCCGCTGCGACGGCAACAAGGCGGTCACCTGTCCCGAGCCCGGCGTGGATCAGGTGGTTCCCAACCACAGCACCACGGTCGACTGCGGCAGCGGCGCGTGCGTAATGTCGGGCGGCACGGCGTTCTGCGCGCTCTCTTCCACGGCCGACCCTGCGTGCGACGGCGGCAGCGGCAACGCGTGCGAGAGCAACACCAACGAGGTCTTCTGCGAGCTCGGCTTCGCCACGGCGCACTTCCCGTGCCTCAGCTGCGGCCCCGACGACGCCGGCGCGACGAACTGCCACGGCGGCCCGTCGTCGACGTGCTCCGTTGCCGCCGACTGCGCGCCCGGGCTCCACTGCACGAGCACCGGCTTCTGCGAGGGCGGCGGCGACGGAGGCTGAGCGATCTACTTCGCGTCCGCCTTGGGCGCGGCCTTGCCGCCCTTGGCCGGCTTGACGGTGATGGTGGTGGCCGTCATGCGGTACTCGATGGTGACCTTGTCGCCCTTCTTCGGCGCGTCGCCCTTGGTGCTCGGGTCGCGGGCGATCTCCCACTTCTCGGTGCCCTTCTGGACGGTGATCGCGTCATCGGTCACGTCGAGCACGGGGCCAGTGACCTGGTAGGTCTTGGTGGCCGCGGCGAACGCCGAGGTGGAAGCGAAGAGCACGGCAGCAGCGCAGAGCGAGCGGAGCATGGTTCCCTCGGGGTTGGAGCCCGCGGGATATCTCGCACCAGGAGTGAAGCGCAATCGTCGGCTACTTCGCGCTCGGCTTGCCGTGCCCGGGCCCGAGGATCTTCGGCAGGTAGGTGTGGAAGTCGAACGCGGTCGAGTTCTCGGGCGTGTGGCAGACGCGGCAGTTCTGCTCGCCGGGCTCGGGCACGGGGACGGGCACGTTCGGATCGTCCGCGTGGAGCGAGCCGCGGCCGTGGCAGCTCTCGCAGCCCACGTTCTTGCGGCCGTCCACCTGGTCGACGCGGCACACGCCGCCGGGCGCGTTCGTTCCCACCACGTGGCAGCGCACGCAGTCGAGGTCGAACTGCTTGTGCACCTTCTCCAGCGTCGTGTACGCGTGGCTGTGCTCGGTGGACTTGTAGACGTCGCCCGGCTCGGCGTGACAGGCGATGCAGCTGTCGGTGCCCGCGAACGCCGGCTCGCCGGGCTTGGGCGCGGGGCAGCTCACGCCGTGCGCGCGCGCCCAGGCGAGGTTGAGCTGGCCCACGTCGGCGTCGAACTTCTCGATGAGCGCGTGTCCGGCTTGCGAGCGCGGCTGGGCGTCGGAGAGCTCCACGAACCGCACGGACAGCCAGCTCCGGCCCGCGGGCGGCGCGGGCTTCTGGGCGGCGAGTGCGTCGCGCTGGGCCTGCTTCTCGGCGATCTTCTTGTCCATCGCCTCCTTGAGCGGCGACTCCGCCAGGTGCGCGCGCTTCTTGAGGCTCTCGATCTCCGCGTCGCGGAGCTCCAGGTCGTGGGCTTGCTCGGCGCCGCTGGTCACGAGGGCGAAGCCCGGCGGCGCCCCGGGGGCGCGGTGCAGATCCACCCGGGCGATGGCGCGCCCGCGGTTCATGAGCGTCAGCACCGGCAGCCCCGCATCGACGTCGTGGTTCGCCTCGCCATCCGTGTCGGCGGCCTGGTGCGCGATGACGGCCACGTCGGCGCCAGCGGCCTTGAGCTGCGGACCCTGCGGCAGGAGCTGCGGCAGCGGAAACTGCGCCAGCGCGATGATCGCCTCCGCGCCCGCGGACTTGGCGGCCTTCACGTTCGCGAGCAGGTCTGCCGGGTCCTTGCCGGTGGCCACGCCCAGCTGGATGTCGCCCTGCTTGGAGACGCTGAAGCCCGGACCCTGGCCGAGCCCGATCACCGGGAACGTCGGCTTCACCTCGGCGATGGCCGGCGGGCCCATGGGCAGGTCGCGCGGGCCCATCGCGAGGGCCACGGTGTTCATCATCGCGTCGGCAGCGAGGATGGTCTTGGCCTTGAGCTGATCTTGCTGGCCGTGGGCGGCGTCGGCGGGCGGAGCGGCGAAGAGGGTGTCGCCGGCGGCGATGTGCACCGCGGCGCCGAGCTCCTTCTTGGCCGCGTCGACCTGCGCGGTCGCGCGATCGAGCCCGCCCAGCATGTGCTCGGAGCAGCCGCAGGGCTCGAGGTAGCCGCGGACGTCGGCGGTGATCACCACGCCGAGCTGCGCGCCGGGCGTCGCATTCGTTGCCGCAGCCTGTGAGGGGAGCTTGCCGCTTGCGATGAGGCCGAAGACTGCAACACCAACGAGTCCTGTGAAGCCGAAGAACGCGAGCATCGGCATCGCCGGATTGCTGAACGTGGCGCGCTTTCCCACGGCTACCAGACGATGCTCTCCACCAGCTCGTTCACCTTGGCGGCGAGCGACTCGAGCCCGTGGTTCTTCGAGAGGTAACCGTCGGCGCCCACCTGCTCGGCGAGCTTGGAGAGCTCGGCATCCGTGAGCGAGCTGAACAGGACGATGGGGATATCCTGGGTGTCGTACTCGGTCTTGAGGATGCGGCAGATGTCGGTGCCCTTCACGTCGGGCATGTGGATGTCGGTGAGGATGACGTTGGGGCGCCAGCTCTTGAGGATGATCTCGAAGTTGAGCAGCGTCGACGCGGCCTGGACCTCGTAGCCGTGCTGCTCGAGGACGGCCTTCTCCATGGCCAGCGTGATTTCGCTGTCGTCTATGATGAGGATCTTCAGCGGCTCGCTCACGGCCCACCCAGTCACCCCGGAGTCCTGGGGCGCGCCACCCTTCTACTACGCAAAGGTCCGGCGCGCAGCCGGCTTTGACCCGACTGCAACCGTGCACTAGCTTGCGCGGCCCGTGTCCACCGAGAACACCGCCCGCGGCACGCCGCCGCCGCCTCCCGCTCGCTCGCTCGAGGAGGTCACGTACGAGCGGCTCCAGGCCTTCCTCGGACGGCTCCAGGGGCGCGCGGTGCCTGGCTTGTACCGGCTCATCCTCTCGCAGGTGGAGCGCGCGCTGATCCGCGCCGCCCTGCACCAGACGGGCGATCACCTGGCCGAGGCCGCGCGGCTCCTGGATCTCGACCGCAACACGCTCGCTCGCAAGGCCCGCAGCCTGGGCCTGCCCGTGAGCGGCAAGCCGGGCCCCAAGAAGCGCACGCGGCGGAGCAGCCCGTGAATTGGCTCTCTCCACCGGCGAGCGAGCCCTTGCGCCTGATGGGTGCCGCCTTCGCCGTGGCCGCGGGCGCGCTGCTGGGTGGCGCGCTGACGTTCATGGTGAAGCTCACCGCGCGGCGGCACCTGCTCATCCTGGGCTTCGCGGCGGGCGTGATGTTCGGCGCGGCCATGCTGCACATGCTCCCCGAGGCGGTGCAGGGCGGGGGCTACGGCATCTTCCCGTTCGCGCTGGCCGGCTTCCTGGCGATCCTGCTGCTGGAGCGCTTCGTCCCGGATCACCACGAGCACGACGGCCACGAGCACGGGCCGGGCGAGTCGCCGGAGTCGCTGGCGCTGCCCACCTTCCTGGCGCTCTCGCTGCACACCCTGGTCGACGGGCTCGCGCTCGGCGTGGCTCTCCAAGAGGGCACGCGCGGCGTGGGGGTGCTGGTGGCGCTGGCGTTCCACCAGATCCCCGCGGGGCTGTCGTTGGCGACGATCCTGCGCGCCGAGGGCTACGGCCGCGCGCGCACGCTGGGGATGACCACCATCTTCGCGCTCATGGTGCCGGTGGGCGCGGCCATGTACCTCGGGCTGCGCACGCAGGTGGACGTGCACGCGCTCGCTCCCCGGGCGATGGCGTTTTCGGCGGGCACCTTCCTGCACCTGGCGCTGGCGGATCTGTTGCCGCAGGTGCACCGCAAGGCCGAGGTGCGCGTCTCCGCGAGCGCGGCGCTGGTGCTCGGCCTGGCCGTGATGTGGCTGCTGCGCGAGGGCGGCTTCGGTTGATTCAGACGGACTCAAGATTCTTGGGTGATCGTTCTTCGGGGTCCGGGCGCGCGCGTTAACTCGCCTCGCGTCTGGGGTTCGAAGCCGTCTCGGAGAGCCACCATGCCTGGACACCGCGCTCGACGCTTCCTGCCGTTCGCCTGCACGCTGGTCGTGCTCACCGCTTGCTCGGGCGGCAGCAGCGCGACCTGCGACAGCGGCACGTGCGGCGATTCGGGCCCGTCGAGGGTCTCCGGCACACCGACCGACGGCGGCTGCAGCGCCACGTTCACGGGCCAGTACAGCGAGACCGACTACTCCACGGGCTGCTGCCTGGTGCAGAAGAACTCCCTGGGCGGCGACACGCTCATCTGCACCTTCGCCGCGAACCTCACCGTGGTGAACAACCAGCTGCAGGTCGGGCTGGGCACCGAGCCCCAGGCCGGCGAGTGGAGCTCCGACCTCACCACCGACTGGACGATGACCAGCTACTCGTACTCCAACAACCCGGCCAACTGTTCCTGGGCTGCGGCGCCCGGCGGTCCGGGCGACTTCACGGTGAACCTCACCACCCTCGACGACCCGTACGACGGCGGTCCGGTGGTGGTCCACGGCACCGTGCACATCGACGAGGCCACCTCGACCATCGATCCGAACGCCTCCGACGGCTGCGGCGCCAACACCGAGGCCCTGGACGCGACGTTCTAGCGAGCCATGGTCGAGGGGCCGATGCGCTTCTCGAGCAGCTGGAAGAACGCCTCGGAGCTGATGGGGTGGCCCAGCGTGGCCTCGGCGAGCTTGGTGGGATCGGTGCGGTCTTCGAGCTTGTGCAGCGCCTCGGGCACCACGTCCGGGCCGCGCTCGTCGATCATCAGGGCCACGAGGACGTCGCTCTCGGCGTAGGCCAGCTCGGCGTCGGCGCTGTTCATGATCTGCAGCGTGCCCACCAGCGAGTCGATGGGGATGAGCGTGTGGTTCATGGCCATGAGCTTCTCCTTCTGGCCATGGAGCTTCTTGGGCGTGGAGAAGTAGTCGGCCACGCCTTCCGTGAACCAGAGCGGCTTGTCCGAAGGCAGCCGCGAGAGCGCCACCGCGTGCACCAGCTCGTGCCGCAGATCCACCCGCGGCAACGCGTGTTTCGGGCCCTCCACCAGCTTGATGGTGCCGTCGTAGTAGCCGCCGGCCCACTCGTTCACGCAGCTCACCGCCATCAACTCCGTGCGCGAGGGCAGGATCACCACCGAGAGCGGATCGCTCGGCGTGAAGCCGGTGAAGCGGCCCGCCTCCTCGCGCTCGTCGCGGACGATTTCGACGATGCGCTCGAGGTCGTTGGCTTTCGCGAACTCCGGCGACGCGCGGACGACGAGGCCGCCGATGTTGGCGCTGCGGTAGTCGGCCTCGATGTCGGCTTCCACGCCCAGGAGCGCCGCGCGGCGTTGCATGCGCGCGTCGCCGGGCTGCAGCGTCGAGTAGGCCTGGAGCGCGCGGCTGGCGCCGGCCGGATCGCCCGAGATGCGCAAGAGCTCCGCCTCCGCCAGCGGGAACGCGGCCGCTTGGGGATCGAGCGATTCGGCTTTGTGGATGGCGTCGATCGCGCCGCGCAAATCGCCCGTGGCGCGGGCGAGCTCGAAGCGCAGTACCCAGGCGCTCGCGTGATCCGGATGGGCTTGGAGCTGCTGCTCGATGTACGGGCGCGCGTGCTCCGGCGAGCCCGGCGGTGCCGCGCCACCGTCGGCGAACGTCCGATGGCCCAGACCAAGGTCGACCTGGGCGTCGAAGAGCGGTGGGCGCTCGTCGAGCGGCGTGTGGTCGAGCAGGTAGCTCATCAGCGACGGCCGCGAGAACGGCGGCTCCTGGTCCTCGGGCACGCAGAAGCCCTGAGCCAGGTTGGGCTTGCCGCCGTCCGTGCTCGTGGGCGCGACAGCTTCGGCCGTGCCCGCGTCGGGCGGCTCGGCAGGACCTGCATCGACCGGCTGCGGCTTCGGCAGGTTGAGGGCAGCCGCCACGGTAGTCGACGGATCCGGCTCGGGGTCGTCCCGGTGGTCGAGCACGCGCTGGATGTAGAAGTGGCCGAAGAGCGCGCCGAGCAGCGCGAAGATCGCGAGGTACCACGGCCCGGACTTCTTCTTCTCGGGCGGCGGACTCGGCGTCGTCACGCGGGGACCTCAAGAGCCGACCAACCGGTTCCAGGCTCGTGCATTCCCAGTGTGCCCGATCGCGGGACGTGGGTCGTGCGTCGTGGACCGTTCGAATGGACCCGCGAGTTGGCACTCGAGTGCCAGGATCGTCGGCATCTCCGAACGACCCGCGACCCGCGAGCGCGTCAACTGGCTTCGGTCGGCTTCGGCCGGAACAGCGCGCACTTCACCACGGGCTGGCGCGGGTATTTCTCGGGCGTGAGCGGGCAGAGGATGAACGTGCTCGCGCGGCCGTCCACGTACCGCGGCGGCGCGGCGCAGCGGTGGCAGAGGCTCTCCGGAAACGGCAGTGGCCGCTTCGAATCCATCGCGGCCCGGGCCTACTTCTGACGCCGGAAGACCTGATCGCTGGGGCGGTAGTCGAGCTTCTGCTCCTGCTCGGCGGCCTGCCCTTCCTTCTTTTCGCGCACGACCACACCTGGCCCCAGCTTGCGCACGACGGCCGGCATGGGCTGCGAGCCCTTCCTCTTCGAGTCCTTCACCAAACGCTCCCGAGAAACAGGCCCGTCTTCATGCTCGTGCTGCGCCCGGGCCGACCGGCGCTCAGTCGTTGATGTTGCGCACGCTGCGGGCGATTTCTAGCCCGCGCACCCTCAAATTGGATCACGGCGGAGCCACGGTGGTGAAGTGGCTCTCGACCGTCACCGGTAGACTGCCGCTGCCATCGGCCGCGCGCACCCCCGAGTCCACGTGTAAAACGTAACCGCTCCCCGCTGCCAGCGCTTCGTGCGAGACGGTCACGCAGTGGGCGTCTGTGGGCGAGAGGACAACCTGCAGGCCCGGCGCGTGGTTGCCCGAGGCATCGGCGACCCAGAAGTGGGCGTCCGAAGCGTCGCCGGCCAGGACCTGCGCGGAGAAGCACGCCGATTGGGAGGAGGCCAAGGGCACGTCCACGGCGCCGTCGGTGGGGCTCAAGTTCACCACGGCGAGCGCCGCGTGGGCGTCGAGGGTGGGGCTGCCGCAGGCTGCGCAACCGAGCAGGAGCAGGGAAAAGCCGAGGCGCATTCGGAGGTCAGGCCAATAGCACGGCCGGTAGGGTGGAGACGAGTGGAAGGGAGGCGAAGTTTCCCCGCTTCAGCCAAGTGTGTCCGGGGGAGTGAGGGGGGCGAAGTTTCCCCGCTTCACTCGCACGCACACTTGCTTGGGGAAAGGTGACGGTGATCGGTGTGCGGTGATCGGGCCGATCACCGAGTATCGATCACCGTCAACGTTTCCCAAGCACGCGCGCGCCCCGGTTCACCTGGGGAAAGCCAGCATCCAGCGCCGATCTGCGGCCACCCGCAATTCGCGTTCCGGGCGAACCCCGAGATCCAGGAGATTTCCTTGTCGAATCAACGCCCTGCGGACGCTTTCCAGACGCCGGGGACGATTGGATGTCAGACCCGCTCGCTATGCTCCCGCGGCTGCCCACCCGGAGGTTTCTTTCCATGCCCGATGCACCGCTGACGCTCGACGAGGTCAAGGCCGAGGTCAAGCGCATCGACCCCACGCTCTCCGAGGACCACCGCTTCTACAAGACGGCGGTGTTCCTGGTGGCCGCGCTCAAGGCCTGCGGTCAGAGCGACGTGGCGCTGCACAAGTTCACCGGCTACTCGCGCGGCTGGCTCATCCGCCGCATCAAGAACCTCAAGCGCGCGGGCATCTGGAAGGACGGCCAGTTCCACCACCGCTGGTACGACGACGGCTTCGGCGCGGTGGAGCTCCGCCTCGACATCAAGACCGCTGAGGGCGAGATGGACGAGGACGTCGACTCGGACACCGAGCGCAAGGCGCGCTCGACCCTGGCCGAGGTCGACGCCGACGACGCGCGCGACTAGCGACCGGTCCAGGGCAGCAGCGTCGAAGGACGCACTCGGCTATCGCCGCACGCGATACCGCAGCAGGTAATCCAGGTTCCGCTGCTCCCAGCGGCGCGCGCGGTGGAAGAGCGGGAAGCGGCGCTCGCGCTGGTTGAACTCCGGCGTGTGCACGCAGCGCTTGCCCTCGCGCATCACCGCCGGGCTGAGGTGGTGCAGCATCTCGTGGAAGACCACCCACTCCACGAAGTAGCTGGGCACGCCGCGCTGATCGAGCGCGGGGTGGATGCGGATGACCTTCGACTCCGACGAGTAGCTGCCCAGCTTGATGCTCCGGCGCACCTTCGTCACCCGCGGGACGCGCGCGTAGGTGATGCTCGCCTTCACCTGGCCGCGGAAGAAGCGGCGGTTGAGCTCGTCGTAGATCTCCTGCAGGTGGTGCACGTCGCCCGCGGGCTCGATGGGCACCCGCGCGCGCAGCTCCGCGCTCGAGACGCGGCGGATGTACACGCGGTTCTGCTGGATGAACTTGTCGAGCTTCGCGCTGGCCTCTTCGTCGCCGCCCTTCACGTACTCCACCAGCGCCGCCACCAAGGGCTCGCTCGCGGCCAGGAACATGTGGTGCAGCCGCAGCCGGTACTCGCCCCGGCGCCGCTGAAAGCTGATCATGGTGTGGGTGTTGTCGTGGATCGACAGGCTCACCCGCGCACCCAGCTTGGCGCGCAGCCGCCGCTCCAGCACGCGACGCCAGATGCGCTCCAGGGGCAGGCTATCGGAAACGATCGCCGGACCGCTGAGACGCTTGGCGTCGACGTAGCCGCGTCCCTTGCGGGTCTTTTTCTGCGTCTTGGCCTTCGACCGGGACATGGCGCGGGGGTCCGAAATCGGGGCCAGAATACGGAAGAGCCCCCACGCTGGCAACGCGGCCACAGGCCCACAAAGTGGGTCTCCGGCGGCGCAGGTGGCAGAGAAAAAACGTGTGTAATTACTTAGTCTTGAGCGATGTGTCGTAGCGGTAGAACCCCTCGCCCGACTTCTTGCCAAGCTTGCCTTCGGCCACCATCCGACGCAGCAGCTCCGGCGCGCGGAAAACATCGGATCCTAGACTTTCTCGAAGATGGTCGGCGATGGTCAGGCGCACATCGAGGCCCACGTGATCGGTGAGCTTCAGCGGCCCCATGGGGTGGTTGTAGCCGAGCTCCATGGCGGCATCGATGTCGGCCGGCGACGCGACCTGCGCCTCGACCATTCGAATGGCCTCCATCGCCAGACAGATGCCCAGCCGCGAGCTCGCGAAGCCGGGCGAGTCGCGGACCTCGATGCAGGTCTTGCCCAGCTTCTCGCCGAGCGCGCGCGCCAGGGCCACCGTCTCCGGGCTCGACTGCTCCGCGCGCACCAGCTCCAGCAGCTTCATCAGGTGCGGCGGGTTGAAGAAGTGCATCCCGATGACGCGCTCCGGGTGCGGCAAGCCCGCGGCGAGCTTGGTCAGCGAGAGCGAGCTGGTGTTGCTGGCCAGCAGCGCGTCCGGGCCCAGCGACTTCGCGAGCTCGCCGAGGAGCCTCTGCTTCAACGCGAGGTCCTCGGGCACGGCCTCGACCACCCACTGAGCGCCCTCGAGCGCAGCGAGCGAATCGACCGCGCGGAGCTTGGCCAGCGCGGCCTCGCGGGCCTCGGCGGTGACCTTGCCCTTGGCGACGCCCGTGTCGAGGTTGGCGCGGATGCGCGCGAGGCCCTTCTCGGCGGCGTCGCGGGTGACGTCGTAGAGCACCACCTCGAAGCCCGACTGCGCCGCGATCTGGGCGATGCCGTGCCCCATCGTGCCCGCGCCGAGCACGGCGCAGCGCTGGATCTGCGAGAGCTGGAGGCTCACGGGCGCTTCTCCTTCTTGCGGTCGAGGAAGGCGGTCATGCGGCGCTCTTTTTCCTCGGAGTCGAAGAGCAGCGCCTGGCCGAGCCGCTCGGCGACCGTGGGATCTCCGCCGCGCGCCGCGGCCTGGAAGCTGAGCTTGGCCACCTGCAGGGCCATCGGCGCGTGCTGGGCGATCTCGCTCGCCAGCTCGAGTGCGGTGGCCTCGAGCTTGTCCTCGACGCACACCAGCTCGACCAGCCCCAGCTCATGCGCCTGCTGCCCGTCGAGGATCCGGCCGGTGAACACGAGCTCCTTGGCCTTGCCCAGCCCAATCAGCCGCGGCAGTCGCCAGGTGCCGCCGGCGGCCGGATAGATCCCCAGGCCGACCTCGGGAAGCCCGAGCTTCGCCGAGCGCGCGGCCACGCGAAGGTCGCAGGCGAGCGCGAGCTCCAGGCCGCCGCCGAGCGCGAAGCCGTGGATGGCGGCGATCGTCGGGCGGGGAAAGTCCTCCACGGCCTGGAAGAGCCTGGCGTTGAAGGCGCGCAGCGCATCGGGCGAGCGGCGGGCGCGGAGCTCTCCGATGTCGGCGCCGGAGGCGAAGAGCTTGCCCTCGCCGGCGAGGACGACGACGGCCACGCTCGGGTCCGAGGCGAGGGCGTCCAGCAGCGCGAGCAGCTCGTCGACGACCTGCTTGTTGATGGCGTTGCGGACGTCGGGCCGGTTCAGCCCGATGCGGGCGACGTTTCCCTGCACCCGGCAGGTGAGCACGGACAGCGGCGGCAAGGCCATGGCGAGCCCCTTCGCGAAGGGCTGCCTGATAGCACATGCGCGCGGTGGCTAGACGGGCATCGCCTCGGCGCCGTCATCTGGCGCTTGCGGAACCAGGCCGCTCCCGGTGGTGCCGGAGTGGCGCGGACTGGGCGTCCCTTCGGACTCGTCGGGCGGCGAGCTGGCCGCCGTGGAGCCGCTGGTCGGATCCGAGGTGCTGCCCGTGGTGCCATCGACGGGCGAGGGCAGGGTGTCGAAGATCTCGCGGTCGTCGTGGCCGGAGGTGCCGGCGCCGGCGGTGGTGCGGGGCACGCCGTCGTCGGCCGCGCGCACGCCCAGCGACGGATCCACCGCCACCCGCACCGGCGCCTGATCCGCGCAGGCAGCGAAGAGGGCGGCACAGGCCAGGGCGGCGAGGACGATTCGCATCGGCGGCAAGACTAGTTTTCTCGCGCTGCCGGTTCAAGCCGCCGCGCGGCACTTGATCGAGATCAGCTATTCGATTCCCAGCGAACGCATGAACTCGGCGGCCTTGAGCGACCGGCCGACGTGGTGGGCCACGAAGCGCTCCAGGTGTCGCCGCGCCTCGCGCCGGGCCTCGGTGGCCATGGGTGCGCGCACGCCGGATTGGAGCGCGCGCAGGCCGTCCGCGGCGTCGCGGGAGATGGGCCGGGCCCCGCGCACGCGGCGCGCGCAGTCGGGGCAGAGGATGCCGCCGGCGTCCTCGTCGAAGCGGTCGGCGTCGGAGGGCGCCTCGCCGCAGCCGGTGCAGGCCTCGAGGGTCGGTCGCAGCCCGGCCCAGCCGAGCGCGCGGAGCTCGAAGACGATGAGGTCCTCCGGGCCGCCCTTGCGGTTGGAGAAGCGGAACAGCAGGTCCACCAGCTCACCGAAGAGCTCCGGGTGCGGCTCGCGCTCGCGGCACACCTCGCGCACCAGCTCGCAGGCGTAGCTGGCGCGGGCGATGTCGTTGAGGTCGTCACGGATGGCGGTGAACGGCTCGAGGATCTCCGCGCGCTCGAAGCGGTAGAGGTCACCGCGCCGCTCCACGAGCGCGGCGTTCACCAGCGTGAAGGGCTCCAGCGCCCCGCCGAAGCGGCGCACGCTCCTGCGCGCGTGGGCCGCGAAGGCGGAGAGCCGCCCACGCTCCTCGGAGAAGAGCGAGACCACGCGATCGGCCTCGCCGGTGTCGACGCTGCCCAGCACCACGCACTTGAACGAGGCGCGCTCCATGGCGCGAGCCTAATGGTGGAAGTGGACGAACGCCCAGATTCCCAGGAGCAGCGCCGCCCCGGCCACCGCCGCGCCCACCCGCGCGCCCTGCTGGCTCTTGCGCCGGCGACTCACCGGCGTCTCCTCGCCGGCGGCGGGCCCGAGCGCCTCCTGCAGGCGGAGCACCGTCTCTTCGACCGACAGCCCCACGCAGCGTGCATAGGCCTTCACCGCGCCGATCACGAAGACGCGCTCCGGCAACCGCGAGAAGTCGTCGGCCTCGAGCGCCTTGAGCTGGCCCAGGGAGAGCTTGGTCTGGTCGGCCACGGCCTGGAGGGTGAGCCCGCGCAGCTCGCGCTGCCGGGCCAGGTAGCGTCCAAAGCCTTCGGGCGCTGAGGGAGCCGGCGCCGGTGCGTCGCTCACGGCTTGCCGCCCTTCTCCAGGCGGATGCACTCGTCGAGCAGCGGGTCGCCTTCCTTGGCGCGGTCGCGGCAGGTGCCGAAGTTGCGGACGGCGTCGGTGGGCTTGCCCAGCTTGAGCTGCACCTTGCCCAGCTCGTAGTAGGCCTGCGCGGAGTCGGGGCACTTCTTGAGCATGCGCGAGAGCTCGGTCTCGGCCATGTCCAGCTTGCCCTCCTGGTCGTAGATGAGGCCCAGGTTGCGGTAGCCCTGGCAGAACTCGGGGTTCACCCGGACGGATTCCTGGATGAGGGGCAGCCCGCGGGCCACGTCGCCCTTCTTGAAGAGGCACCAGCCCTCGTTGTTGGCCGCCAGGAAGCCGCCCTTGTACTGCAGGTCTTTCAAGACCTCGTCCTCGAGGCGCACGCAGTCGTCGAAGCGGCCCTCGTCGGTGTAGAGCGCGGCGAGGTTGTTCTTGGCGCTGGCGTAGTCGGGCTTGATCTGCAGCGCCCGGAGGTAGTGCTTCTCCGACTCGTCCAGCTGGCGGAACGAGAGGTGGTACAGGAGCCCCAGCGCGTTCTCCGCCTCGGGGTAGTTGGGGTCGTAGACCAGCGCCTGCTGGTACTCCGCCAGCGCCTGGCGCACGTTGCCCGTGGACTGGTCGTTGGCCCCCAGCGAGAACTGGATGGTGGCGTTCTCGTGGGCCTTGTCGCCGCCGGAGCCATTGGGGTCGTCGGGCCGGGTCTGCGTGCCCGGGCAGCCGAGCAGGCCCGCTGCCAAAACAAGATATATCGAGATAAATCGCTTCATCAGAAGGAGGCCAGAAGGCGAGCCAGGCTCTCCTGCTTGGTGGGGCCGGCGGCCTTCTTCACGCCGGTGAGCTTGCGGAAGCAGGGGAGGGTCTTGATGAGCTCCTCCTGGTCCTCCGGGGGACGCTCGCGGAAGTGGAGGTCGTCGGTCATGAAGCCCATGCTCTCCGCGAAGGCCTGGGCCTCGGCCCACTCGGCCTGGTAGCGCTCGCGGGGGAAGGCACGATTCTCGGAGAGGAAGATGACGCCCTCTTCGGTCTCGGTGAGGTGCAGGAACACCCACACCGTGAAGCTCCCGTCGGTGTTGGCGGTGCCCACCAGGTAGAGCTGGCATGACTGCGGCGCCTTGCCGGGGATGGCCAGGTGCGGCGTGTTCAGGCTCTGGTGGATGGCGACGACGTGCTCGCGCGCCGCCTGGATGTGGCTGACCCGGGGTTCGTGGGCGTACATGGGGCCCTTCTCCAGCCGACTAGCGGCCGGTGAAGTTGAACTCCTCGGTGATGTCCTCGGCCTCGTTGGCGGCGCGCTTGAAGGTGAGGAGGGGGTTGTCGATGATCACCTGGTCGCCGCCGGCGGTGCCTTCGCCCACCATCACCGTGAAGGTGTGCTGGGGGGAGAAGCTCTTGCGCTCGCCCTTCCCCTTGCGCGCGGTGAAGAGCACCTTGTTCGGGCCCGCGACCACGTACTTGCTCACGTCGACCGGGTTCGACTCCTCCGCGCCGCGGAAGCGCGTCACCCAGGTGCCGTTGATGAAGACGTCGATGTCGTAGCCGGTCATGCCCACCGCGACCTGCTGCGGCACCAGGAAGTAGTGCTTGCTGGGCCGCGCCGGGGCCATGCCCGCCGCGGGGATGGCGGAACCCTGCTGTGGCTGCGCCTGGCCGCCGCCCATGGTCTTCACTTCGATGCCAGGCGCCTCGATGTGGACGTTGCCCTGGGCGTCGAAGGTGACGGTGGCGTTGGTGAGCTTCTGGTTGGCGAGGCCGTCCACCTGAACGCCGTTGAGGAAGACGCTGCTGGCGAAGGCGGGTCCGGCCGCGAGAAGCACGGCACCCAGGACGGTCCAGCGGATGGGGTGGCGCATGGCGAGGCTCCTCGGGCTTCCGCCAAGTACCGGCCCCCGGCGGTCGACCGCAGCGTGCGGCGCAAGTCCGCGACCGCGGCCGGAAATGGCCCAGTTCGGTTCTAGCGCGGCAGCATGCCCTGTCAAGGTAGGCGACGGCGAGGACATGTGCCCTCAACCGCCACCTTCGCCGATCATTCTCCGGCTTCGGTGCCCGGCTCGTCGACGCCGCGCTCGGCCACGGCGGTGTCGTCGGTGCCCGGGAGCGACTCGAGGTGCCGCCAGGCGCGGCGCACCCGGCGCGGGTAGCTGGAGAGTCGATCGAGGCGCGCGGTGTCGCGGGCCTTCACGGCCACGTGCAGGCGGTGGGGGCCGGCGTTGTAGGCCATGAGGGCGCGGTCGAGGTCGCCGTGGAAGCTCTTCACCAAGCGGCCGAGGTAGCGGACGGCGAGTCGCGTGGAGAGGACGGGGTCGTCCTGGATCTCGTCGATGGGCAGGCGAATGCCGTCGCGCTTGGCGAGGAAGGCCAGCGTGCCCGGCCGGAGCTGCATCAGGCCGCGGGCGCCGCGATCGCTGAGCGCGTCCTCGTCGAACTCACTCTCCACGCGCATCACCGCCAGCACCAGCAGCGGATCCAGCTTGGCGTCGTGCGACTCCATCACCAGCGCCGCCGCCAGCTGCTGCCGGACTTCCAGACCGAGGCCCGGCGCCTTGCGGGCGAGGATCTCGTCCAGGTGCGCGATCTCCGGCGAGATCGCGGGCGCGGCGGGCGGCACCGGCGCGGGCGCGTTGAGCGGCACCGGCGGGCTGGCCAGCTCCGGCGCCGGCGGGACAGGAGCCTGGGGCATGCCGGCAAAGATCACCAACCCCACCGCCAGCGGCGGCAAGCGCGAGCCGCGCTCGGCCAGGGCGCCCAGGGCGCGCCAGAGCAGGTGGGGGCGGCGGGCCATCAGCGGTGGCTCCGCTTGTGGGCGAGCGCGTCCACCTTGGCGGTGAGGGCCTGGACGCGCTTTTGCAGCGACTCGATCTCGTCGCGGCGGGGCAGCTTCACCCGGGAGAGTGCCTTCTTCACGCCCTGGTCGATGTTCTTCTCGATCTCCCGGCGCTGGCCGGAGAGGCGCTCGGCGAACTCGCGGGCGTGGCGGCGGACCTCTTCCGGGCCCCAGCCGGCCAGGTCGGACACGCGGGAGAGCGCCTTCTGCGCCTCGTCCTCCGCGCTCGACACCGCGGCCAGGGCGTGGCTCCACGCATCCCGGAACTGATCCGGGATGCTGCGCTTCTCTTTTTGGCCCTGGCTGTCCATCGCTGCCTCCAGACCGAAAAACCACCGCCCGCTTCCCAGCCCGATGTGGGTCCAGGTGGGAAGGGGCGGCTCGATAGCAAAGGTGCCTCACCGGTTGCAACTGGCGGGCACCCCAAATGGGTGCAAACGGCGATCGGCTAGGCGTCCAGCTCGCCCTCGGCGCCGGCCTTCTTCTTGGCCGCGGGCTTGTTTTTCGCCAGCTTCTCCAGGCGCTTGGAGATGCGCTCCAGGTCGCCCACGAGCTCCTCGACCTGGCTCTGGCTGGCCACGCCCACGAACTTGAGCACCGTCTCCTGGACGGCCGCGAGCCGCTCCGCGACGTCGGCCTGGAGGCGATTGGCGCGGCGCATGAAGTCGCGCTCGAGCTTCTTCTCGGTGGTGCGCGCGCTCTCGAAGAGCTCACCGGCCTGGAACTTCTCGAGCAGGTGGGCGACCTCCTTGCGCGAGCTCTTGGACCGCGCCCGGAGCTCCTTGAGCACCTTCGCGGCCTCCTTCTCGAGGGCCTCGAGGCGCGCCTGCGCCTGCTCGAGGCTCTCCTTCACGAATCCCTGGTTCTTGCCGTTCGCTGCCGCCATGGTCGCTCTCTCCTTGGGCGCTCCGCGCGCTGTCCGGTGCAATGGATAACACACCGCGTCAAGGCGTCAAGCGAACTTTGTTGCGCTGCGTCATGTTTGCAACACAAGTCGCCGAAGCTCGTCGGGTTCTGGGCTGAGGATCTGCGGCGGAATTGCTGGTAGGTTGAGCGCTCACCGTGCGTGACAGTCCCACCACACTCGAGGGTCTGGAGGTAGGTGCGCTCGCCGTCGACCGGAGGGTCGACGAGCAGGTGTCGCGTTGCCTCGCGGTGCTTCAGGACCCGGTGGCGCTGCGGCAGGAGCTGGGCGGGCTGGCGGGGATGAAGAGCCAGCGGGCGGAGTTCGCGTTCTGCCTCTTCAGCCTCGACCTGGCGAAGCTGGGCGAGAGCGAGGCGCGGGCGAACTTCGCGCGGCACGCGGGCATCCTCCTCGAGGCGCACCGCGATCCGGATCTCACCCGCTACCTGCTCGGCGACAACGCCGACCTCACCAAGCGCTGGGAGGACTTCGTCCCGCTGCTGCTGGAGTTCGACAAGGCCCAGAAGGCGCAGGTCAACGAAGCCGCCGCACCGCTCGAGGCGGCCTTCGCGGCGCCCCCGCCGTCGTCCGCGGCGGTGACCTTGCCCCCGACGGCCGCGGACATGGCCCAGATGGAGGGCCCGCCGCGGCACGCGACCTTCACCACCTTGGACACCGCCGAGAGCGAGCCCCAGGCCGCGCTCGACGGCGCCGTCGACGCCTGCTTCGCCGCGCGTGGCACGATCACCGCGCTGGGCATGGCCATGGACGCGCTCTTCGCCCTGCCGCGCTCCGAGCGGGTGGACTTCGCGGTCTGTCTCTTCGAGCTCGAGCTGGTGCGCATGGGCGTGGAGGACGCGAAGGGCCAGTTCGCGGCGCGCACCGAGCTCTTGCTCTCGGCGTATCGCGACCGGCTGCTGGCGCAGCGGCTCATCGGCTCGAGCGCGGGGCTGAAGGCGCTCTGGGCCGACCTGGTGCCGTACCTGGAGGAGTTCTTCGAGGGCCCCGACGACGAGTACGAGATCGTCGAGGAAGAGGCCGTCGCCGCCGAAGAGGTCCACGCGGCGGACGATCTCGGCGTCGCCGAGGAGCCGGAGCAGCCGCTCATCGATGCCGCCATCGTCGAGGAGCCGCCGCCGGAGTCGGTCGAGGGGCTGGAGGTGGAGGTGTTGGAGGAGGTGCCCGCAGGTCGGGCCAAGCCGCCGCCGCCGCCCAAGCCCAGCCCCACGCCCGTGCCCGGACGAATCCCCGCGCACACGCCGGGCAAGGGCGTCACCCGGCGCAGCTCGGTCTCGGGGATCAAGCGGCCCGCGCCGCCGCCGCCACCGCCGGCCCAGGAGTTCGCAGCGCCCAGCCCGGAGACGCTCGCGTTCTGGGCCCACACCGAGAAGGCGCTGAACCTGCTCCCCGACGAGAGCGGCATGCTCAGCGGGCTGCAGGCCTTCTCACTCGGCTCGCGCGACGCGCGCACGCGGCTCAAGCACTTCGCCCGGGAGGTGGTGACCCGCTTCCCCAGCTCGCCGGAGGCCCGCGCCGCCGGCTGCATGGTGGAGCTGTACCTGGCCACGCATCAGAAGGAGAAGACGCTCTTCGGCAAGCCCAACGAGAAGCGGCAGGAGGCCATCCAGGACGCGCTGGCCCTGCTCTCCGGCGACGCTGTGGCCGCGGCGAACGCGGCCGTGCTCTTCGAGAACGACGGTCCGGAGACCATCGCCCAGTTCGCCCAGGCGCTCGAGGCCTTGCACAAGTACCTGGGCTTCTGCTTCCGCAAGAACCTCGACCCGCTCAAGCCCGAGACGGTGCAGCAGTTCAAGTAGGCGCGGACGCGGCGTTCACCCGCGCGCGCTCACGGCGGCGCGTCGGGCGGGCATCGGCCGGAGCGCGGTGCACAGTAGCTCTCGTAGGTTTGAGGCAGGCCCGTCTTCGGGTCCGCACAGAGGAAGATGGGATCGGCCTCGTTCTCCACCAGGAACTTGTCGCAGACCGAGCCGTCGCCGGCGATGGCGCAGGCCTGGGTGCCGCCCGAGGAGCAGTCGTGCAACGTGGCCCCGCAGTCGAACTCGCTGGGGCAGTCGCTCTCGGTGTTGCAGTGCGTGCCACAGAAGGTGGTGATCTGCCCCTCCTGGATGAACTGCAGGCACGAGCCCGAGCAGGTGTTCGCGTCGCAGGGCGACTCGCAGAGCGAGTTGTCCACCGCCGCGCAGCACTCGCCCGCCGGACACGCGCCGCCGTTGGGATCGTTCGGGCCGCAGTACTCGCCGGTGGGGCAGTAGTCGTTCGCGGCGCACACGCTCTGGCAGGTGCCGGTGCTGTCGTTGCCATTGATGACGCAGGTGAGCGGCAATTCGCAGTCGGAATCGCTCCGGCAGCCCGGCACGCAGGAGGCCGAGTTCGCGTCCACGATCTGGTTGTACGGACAGTTCGCGTCCATCACCGCCGGGCCGTTCACCAAGCAGGTGGAGCTGAAGATGTCGCAGAACGTGCCCACCGGGCAGTCGGAATTGTCGGTGCAGTTCTTGAGCGACTGGCAGAAGCCCAGCGCGTTGCAGAACTGGTCGGCCGAGCAGCCGCCCGTGCCCGGCGGCCCGGGGACGCACTGACAGGTGCCGTTGTTGCAGACCAGATTTCCGCAGGCGGCGTCGCTCTGGCAGGTGCACTTCTGCAACGTGGGATCGAGCGCGAAGCCGGGCGGGCAGCAGGCGTTGCCGTTGCACACGCAGCCATTCACCGCGGGATCGAAGCGGTAGTCGGCGGGGCAGCACGCGTCCTTGGCGCAGACGCAGGCCTGCTGCAGGTCGTCCCACTTGTAGTCGATGGGGCAGCAGGAGGTGTCGGTGCAGGCGCAGGCGCCGAACTCGCCGCCGCCGTCGGGCGAGGGCGGCGGGAGGCCGGCGTCGTCGGTGCCGGCGTCGCGGGCCACGAAGACGAAGCCCTGCGGACAGCATTGCTCGCCCTTGCAGGCGCAGTGCTGGGTGTCCGCGTCGAAGGCGAAGCCCTCGGGGCAGCAGTCGGAGGCGGCGCAGGCGCAGTCGCCCGAGGGCGCGTCGTAGCGGAAGTGGTACGGGCAGCAGACATCGTCCGCGCAGGTGCACGCGCCGCCGTCGCCGTCCCAGTGGAAGCCGACCGGGCAGCAGGCGTCGCCGTTGCACACGCAGACGCCGCTCTTGCACACCATGTCCACCGGGCAGCCCTGGTCGCTGTTGCAGAGGCAGCGGTCGCCGATGGGATCGAAGCCGTCGGGGCACGCGGGCGCAATGTCGGTGCGCGCGCAGCCCGCGGCGAAGAGGGAGAGTCCGAGCGCCACGAGCGCCAGCTGTCGCATGGGCGTCCTCATGGCGAACCGATGGCGTAGGAGATCTGGATGTTGGCCTTGGGCGGCGGCACGTAGCTGCCCAGGAACTCGATGGCGTTGGCCGAGGCCACGTAGGTCCAGCCCGTGTTCGGGTCGCGGGGGATGACCTGGCCGTTCACCATCACCACGATGGTCGACGCGTCCGCGTTGAGCGAGAGCGGGAAGACCTTGCGCAGCGTGTTCAGCGCCTCGGCGATCTGGATGAGCGTGTCCTGGAAGCTGGTGTCGCAGATGGAGCCCACCACGCCGCCCGTGTCGCGGGCCATGGTGGTGAAGCGGACGGCCGCGTCGGCGCGCGAGCCGTAGTACTGCGCGTCGATGGCCGGCTGGCAGCCCGTAGGCAGGTCGCCGGAGATGGTGGAGAAGCTCACCGTGTTCTCGTTGCCCTGGCCCTTCACCTCGCGCAGGTAGCGCGCGTAGTAGCCCACCGGGCCCAGGCTCTCGTCGTCGCCGTCGGACACGGCGATCACCGCCAGCGCCGCGTTGGGCCGGAGAAAGCTCGAGCTCAGGCTGGGCGTGGAGAGGAACTTCTTCATCATCGCCAGGCCGTCCACCCACTTCACGCGGCTGGCGGTGGGGAACTCGAGCTGGTTGCCGAAGTCGCCGGCCAGGTCGGTCGCGGGGGTGCTGTTGTCGATGATGAGCGTGCCGCCGTCGCCGGAGTGCAGCTTGGCGCCGTCGTCGCGGTCGGTGGAGATGACCGCGATGCGGAAGTCGGTGTTGCTCTGCGAGAGCGTGTCGATGAACGACTGGAAGTTCCCGTTCAGCTCCGTGCGCTGGTCGTGCATGGAGCCGGAGTTGTCGATGAGCCAGAGGATGTCCACCACGCCCGGCTTCTGCTTGTAGGTGTCGGTCTGCACCGCGGGCACGGCCTGCGGGTTCTTGAGCACCACGCGCACCACTTCGGAGCGGTCCATGGAGTCGGGCTGGATGTGGACCTGCTCGAGCGGGGGCGGCTCGACCACGGGCTTCACCGGGTCGCCGCCGTAGCCGCCGCCGGCGGAGTCGGAGCAGGCGCCGAGCGCGGCGATGGCGAGCGCAGCCCCGAGGGTTCGGATGCGAAGCACGGACATTCTCCAGCCGGCCGGTGAGGAGGAGGCGAACCTAGCACCGCGACCCGGACGCGGCCACTCGGGTTGATCGCAAGTTCTCGATAGCAGGCTTCAGGCTCCGGGACGCAGGCTTCGGCCGTTGAGCAGGGGTGCAGTTGAGCGCTCGATGACATTCACACCGCGTTCCTACGAAAAACTGAAGCGGCAGAGCCGGAAGCGGGTGGCCCGAAAAAAGATCTGCTAGCGTCGCGGCCGCATGCGTGGCGCGCGCTGGACCATGGCCATTCTCCCGCTCGCCGTCGCGGCGATGGCGGGCGGCTGCAACTGCGGCAAGACGCCGCCTCCCACCCCGATCACCCTGGTCGCCACCAACGACCTCGACTTCGACATCTTCGTTCCCGACGAGTCCGGCCAGGGCGGGCTCACCGTGGGCCACCAGTCGGGGACGGACTTCGCGCCGGTGCCCGAGAAGCCCGCGTGTCCGTGCCTGGAGTGCGACCAGGCCTGCAACTTCGAGATCTGCCAGTGCGCGCCCACGCCCATGGCGCACCGGATCCGCCCGGGGCAGAGCTTCACCCGGACGTTCGATGGCAACCAGCACCCTGCGAGCCGCGCGAGCTGCGGCGCGGGAGACCTGGGTCCGGTGTGCTTCCTCGCGGGCGAGCCCATCGAGACGGACAACTACGATCTGCAGCTCTGCTTCGCGACCGACGTCACCGGCTCGAGCGCTGGCACCGACGACTTCCCGGCCACGTTCGACTCGGGCTCGCTCACCTGCCTCACCAAGACGTTTGCGTACCCGGGCCAGACCACCTGGACCATCGCGCCCACGCCGCCGCCGCCGTGCGGTGCGGGGAATGCGTGCCCGTCGGGTCAGCTCTGCCAGCACGGCGTCTGCAGCGCCAACTGCCTCGCCAATAACGTGCCCAGCATCGGCTCCAGCTGGGACGTGACGGTGAACATCGTCGACGACGAGGGCTTCTTCACGCGGCAAGCGGGCACCTCGCCGGTGCGCTACACGGGCACGGGGCAGGTGGGCGCGTCGAGCTTCAGCCAGGGCGCGCTCTTCTTGCCGCTGGCGCGCGCGGAGGGCGCAGGCGAGGTGGTGGGGAGCATCTCGGTGCAGCTGCCGAGCACCATCACCTCGGTGCCCTTCATCGCCTCGGAGACGGTGTCGCTGATGGTGATCTCGCAGAACAACGACCCGGCCTCGCCCGCCGGGATCGTGATTCGCGACGCGAGCGGCAACCTCATCCTGGCCGCGGAGCTGGACACCGGCACGCGGGTGCTCACCGACACGGACACCGCGCCGGTGACCGTGAACGGCAACGGGACGGCGTTCGCGTGCACGCAGTCGGATGTGTGCGGTCGCTCGCTGGACACCACCGTGCTCTTCGGCGGCGGCAACGCGCAGGTCGAGGTCGAGGACGGCAAGAGCGGGCCGGTGACCATCGGCACCACCACCTACGACGCCACCGCGGTGGCCAACTTCGCCGGGCCCGCGAGCGCGCCCGCGGAGGTCTGCGCGCCCACGACGGCGTTCGGTTACGCGATCCTGGCGCGGCGCAATCTCTAGCCGCAGTCGATCAAGGACCGGCGTACACGAGCACCGGCCAGAGGCACTTGGACTGCGCGGTGCTGGTGGCGCCCTGCGGCGCCGAGATGACCGCGAACGCGCCCGTGAACGGCCCGAGGTCCGGCGTGCGCAGCAGGGTCACGTCGACGTTCAGGTGATCACCATTGGCGCCGCTGAGGATCGCGGGGTTGAAGCTGAAGCCCGCGTCCTCGCCGAAGGCCGTGGCCACGTCGTACGGAATCGCGTTCCACGCCGGCATCGGCGCGTCGCTCCAGCTGTCGAGCTCCACGGTCGTCGTCTGGCCCACGCTCATCTTCAAAGCCTTGAACGGCGGCAGGCCCGAGAAGGGAATGTTGATCGTGGAGAGCACCGGCGCCGAGCAGAAGAACGGACCGGCGTCAGGAAGAATCGGCAAGCACGGGTCGTGCGACGCCGCCGCCGAGCTGTTCGACCAGAGCCGCTGCACCTCGGCGCCGATCTCCGTGTCGAAGTACTGCGCGTCGGGCCGCAGCTCGCAGAGGTCGCCGATCTCGCCGCCGGCCACGCTCCAGGCGAAGTCCTCGGGGGCCACGGTGAGGTAGCCGGCGTCGTCCTGGTACGGGTCGCTCGCGGCCTCGCCGAACTCGTGGCTCGCGGTGCTGGTGGTGTCGTCGAGCGCGCTCGCGCCCGTGCCGGCGCAGCGCGGGACCACCGCGTAGGCCACGTGCGTGCCGCCGTCGAGGACCACGTAGCCGTGGTAGCCGCCGATGGCCCCGCCCAGCGAGCCCTGCGCGCAGAGGGTGTTGCTCTGGTAGGTGATGGTCGTGCCCGCCGGGAAGAAGAAGCTGTAGATGGAGTCGCTCGGCGGCCCGCCCCAGCCGCCGTCGTCGGCGCTCAGGTTGGAGACGAGCCACTTCTGGATGTCGGTGTCGTCGAACGTCGAGCCGCCGTCGCCGGGGCCGGTGCCCACGGCCAATTCCACCGGCGCGCCCGCGGACGCGGGCCCCACGCCGTACTCGGGCAGCGCGGCCGCCCAGTAGCTCGAGCCGCCGATGTTCTCCACGAAGGCCTCGAGCTGGGCGCGAAGCGGGTCGCCGTCGAAGGTGACGGCGGTGATGGTCGGCGAAGTGAGCACCGGGCCGTGGTTGGGGTTCTGCACCTGCGGCATGGGCGGGTGCTGGGCGATCACGAAGCCCGCGTCGTTGCCGGTGGAGCCGCTGGAGCCGGTCGAGGCGCCCGTGCCCGTGGATGCGCTGGTCCCGCTCGAGCCGCTCGAGGCATTGGCGCCCGTGGAGCCGGTGGTGTCGGTGCCCGAGCTGCCGCCGGTGCCTGACGACGTCGTGGTGCTGGTGGTCGAGCCGGTGGCGCCGGTCGCGCCGGTGCTGCTGCCGGAGGAGCCGGACTTGTTGCTGCTGCACGCGAAGCACAGCGCAGCGAGGATCGCGACGCGGTAGGAGCTCTTCATGGGGCCGGGCCTTGTCAGAAGGCGGGCACTCTACGGAACTCGGCCTGCCGGAACCAAGCGCAGGTTTTCGGAAATTGCAGATTGCCGCGGCGTAGGATCGCGACACGACCCGCGAGGGGCCATGCGCCGAACGCACTGGACGCTCTTCTTGATGATGCTGGGGATGCCGCTCTCGGCGCGCGCGGCGTCGGTGACGCTCGCGTGGGATCCGGAGGCCGTGGACGGCTTTCGCGTCTACTACGGGCTCTCCACGGCATACGACGGCACCGAGGCAGTTCAGGGGCCTTCACCGATCATGCTGCCCAGCAGCTCGCTGGCAGATCCGAACAACCCCAGCTTCGTGCTCGACGGCTTGAGCTCGTGCAGCCACGTGTACTTCGCGCTCACCGCGTACAACAACGACGGCGACGGCGGCATCCTCGAGAGCGCGCTCTCCAACCAGGTGGACATCACCGTGGTGCAGAAGCCGCTCAACGTGGTCGCGAGCTCGAGCGCGCCCGGCACCATCACGCTCACCTGGGATCCCCAGCCCGCCAACGACCACGGCGCCATCGACACCTTCAACGTGCACTACGGCACCAGCGACGTCGATGCCGGCACCGCGTCGGTCCCCGTCGACGGCAGCGGCGCCAATGAAGGACCGTCTCCCGTCAGCTTCCCCGCGAGCAGCCTCGCGGATCCCAACGCGCCCAGCACCTCGCTCACCGGGCTCGCCGATGGCACGTACTTCCTGGACGTCGAATCCGCGTGCAACGACGGCGCGACGCGACACTCGCCGGAGAGCATGGTCGTCGTCGGCCAGGGCACGACCACCACGACCACCTCGACGACCACGTCGAGCAGCGGCTCCGGCTCGAGCAGCACCTCGTCGTCCGGCTCGGGGAGCACCGGCGCATCGACGGCGGGCAGCACCAGCTCCGCCGCGTCCACGACGACGGGGAGCTCGTCGTCCTCCAGTTCGAGCAGCGCGAGCTCCACGGGAACCACCGGCACGCACGGCACGTCGAGCGGCAGCACCTCCTCGACGACCACGGCCGGAAGCAGCACGGGCACGCACGGCTCCGGCTCGACGTCGGGCACCAGCGGCTCCACCGGCGAGGCGACTACCATCGGCGCCAGCTCCAGCTCGGGCAGCATCGGCGGCAGCGGCGCGGCCTCCACCAGCGCGGGAAGCGGCTCGGTGCCGAAGGAGATCGAGGGCGGCTGCGGCTGCGGGACGACGAGCGAGCTGGCGCCGGTTGCGCTCCTGCTGGCGGCGCTGGTGCACGTGCGTCGGCGGAAGCTCAGCTCACCTTGAGGACGCTGTAGCCCTTGGCCTCGCCGCGGACCTCGACCTCCACGTCGTCGCCGGCGCGCTTGCCGAGCAGCTCCTTGCCCAGCGGCGCCGCAGGCGTGATCACCGTGAGCGCCTTGCCTGCGACCTTCAAGCTCATGCCGCGGCCGGTGGAGACGAAGTAGAGCGCCTTCTTGCCGTCGTCGTCCTCGAGCTCGCAGAGCGCGCCCGCGCCGATGGCCTCGCCCTTCTTCCACGCGCGCGTGGGCACCTGCTTGAGCTGCGCGAGCTCGGCGCGGAGCTGCTCGGCGCGCGCGGCCTGGGCGCCGGCGAGGTAGCTCGCCTCGAGCCCGCGCGTGTCGTACTCGTTCTCGGCGCGCGCTTCTTCGCTGGTGGCGCTGGCGCGCGCGTCGCTGGCGGAGCGCTCGAGCAGCGCGAGCTGCTTCTCGAGCTCGGCCTTGATGGCGGTGAGGATGGCGTCCTTGTCCACGGCGGGAACCTACCCCAAAACGCTTCCCCGCCTCGCGCCGGCGCTCGTGGCCAGCGCCCTCCGCGCGAGCGCGAGGTACCCTCTTGCCTCGAGCGGGCCACGGCTGGATGGAGGCGAGAGATGTCCGAGCGGACCGAATTTGGGCTCATGACCGCTGCCGAGGTGCGCGCGCTGGCCGAGCGGGCGCTCGCGATGCGGGATGAGGCGCGCTTCCACGCGACGGGGGAGGGCCTGCGCGCCCGCGAGGCGGGCCTCGGTTGGGATGCGGCCGCCGCCGCGCTCGTCTTTTGCCTTCGAGCCATCGACTACCTCCGCGATCCGGCGCTCGCGGACCTGGCCGTCGCCGTCGCCGAGGCGGTCCTCGACCAGGAGGACTACATCCGGGAGGACTCACTCCCGGGGATCGCCCCGCTCGCCGCCACCGGCCTGGTCAACCAGCGCTTCGCGGCGCTCGCGGAACATCCCCACCCGAAGATGCGCTCCGCGCTGGCCTCCGGACTCCGCACCGACCTCCCCGAGAGCGCCGAGCTCCTCTTCCAGCTCTGCGGCGACACCGAACCCGGGGTGCGAAGGGTCGCCCGGGACCGTCTGGAGCGCGCCGGGGCCTTGCCCTGGTGGGTGGGCACATTTCCGGCGGACCCGCTGCAGGGAGCGGCGCCCGCCGAGGCTGAGGCCGCGCGCCCCATCCTCCAGAAGATCATCGAGCACCTCGGCAAGGCTTGGGTCAAGGACGAGGATCTCGTCCGGGTGCTTCGCCTCGGCGCCAAGCTCCCGCCCCGCGCGCGCTGCGAGACCGCGCTGCGCGTGCTGGAGGCGTCCCGCTTCACCGACCTGAAGCGCGTCACCGTCCGCGCGAGCCGCATGGCAGCGTGCGCACCGCGGGCCGGGCTCGCCGGGCTGGATCGCCTCCTGCGCGGGCGGCCGGAGTTGATGAAGCGCGACGTCTACCAAGCCTTTCACGCCGGCCTGGGCCACGCGGACCGCACGCTGGCGCTGGAGCACTGGCTGGCTTCATTGCGCGCGCACGTCCGGGACGAGGAGCTCAGCGTGGAGCATGCCTGGGCCGAGCGCTCCCAGGCCGTGGCGGCGCTCTGGCCGCCGCAGGCGGACCCGACGCCCGCCATCGAGGTGGCCCTGGCCCGGGCCACGGCCCGCGCGGGAGGCGAGGAGCCCTACGACGGGTGCCTGCGCGGGCTCTGTCAGCTCATCGAGACTCGCGCCCGGCTGGACGTCCTTCTCGCTCGCGTCCTGCCCGAGCTGCAGCGCGGGTTCCCGGGGCCGTGGGAAGAGCTGCAGTTCGCGGCGCAGTCCGCGCTGGAGCGCCTGGAGCGCAAGAAGCTCGCCGAGGTGGTGGAGGTGGCCCTCCGAAGCCCCAACGTCCAGACGGTGAGCTGGGCGCTGAAGCTGCGCATGGGGAAGCTCTTCGATCGGCGCCGCGACGGGACCCGGGCGGCCCTGGCGCTTCGCCTCGACGAGGTCCCCGCGCTGCGCACGGCGATGCGGCGATTCCACCTGGGCTGCGTGCTGCCGCGCGCGCGGCGCGAGCTGGTGGCGGGTCAGGTGGAGGCCCGCGAGGCAATGGAGATCGTCCACCTTTGCGGTCGGATGTTCGGAGGCGTGGTGGGCATCCACGCATTTTCCTGGGATGAGGGCGAGCCCCTCCCCGGGCCCATTCGCTTCCCCGGCCTGAACGAGAGCTACGCCGCCTATCTGGGACCGAAGGCGAGCTGGCTGCCTCCGAGCCAGGCCGAGTGGGAGGAGCTGCGCCGCCTGCGAGATCGCGCCTGGCCGTTCGCGGCCGCTCACGAATGCGCCATCGCGCTGGAGTGCATCCCGAACCGGCGCCCGCTGCACCCGCAGGACCGCGCGTTCCTGGAGCGGGCCATGGAGGACGTCGCCCACTTCCAGGACGGCCGCCTCGAGATCCAGCTCGCATGGGATTTCATCGCCTGCGGCGACGCCGCCGACGTGGACCGCATCTCCCGGCTGGTCATGCGCATCCGCGAGCCCGAAGATCAGCGGTACGTGGAGATCCTCCGCCTCGGCGCGGCCGAGCTGGCTCGGCACCCGGGTCCAGGGAGTCGCGTCGGACCCCGGCTGCAGCTCGTGAAGCGCTCCTGACCCGCGCGCGCGGCGGTCGATCGCGCTAGGTTCCGCGCATGCCCAAGGCTTCCCCTTCTCCGCTCGCGAACGTCGGCTGGCTGCAGAAGCACCTGCGCGACAAGAAGCTCCGCGTCGTCGACTTCCGCTGGTACCTGCAAGGCAAGGAGGGCGCCACCGAGTACGCCGCCGGGCACATCCCCGGCGCGGTGTTCGTGGACCTCGAGCTGGATCTCACGCCCAAGCACGGCCCCGGCCGGCACCCCGCGCCCAGCCCGGAGCAGTTCACCGAGGCCATGCAGGCCGCAGGGATCAACGACGACACCCGGGTGATCGTCTACGACGACGTCGGCGGGAGCATCGCGGCGCGGCTCTGGTTCCTCTTCGAGCTCTACGGGCGCCCGGGACAGGCCCAGGTGCTCGACGGCGGGCTCCAAGCCTGGGTCGCGGCTGGCGGCGAGCTGGAGACGGCCATGCCCCAGCACGCGCGCGGGGACTTCGAGGCCCAGGGCATGCGGCGATCGCTCCTCGACAAGCACGACGTGGAGCGGCTGCGGCGCGCGAAGGACGTGCTGCTCCTCGATGCGCGCGCGGCCGAGCGCTACCGCGGCGACGTGGAGCCGGTGGACGCGCGGCCCGGGCACATTCCCGGCGCGAAGAGCGCGCCCTGGTCGCAGAACCTCGCCGACGGACGCTTCAAGAGCGCCAAGGAGCTGCGCGCGCAGTACAAGAAGCTCGGCGTGGGCCCGAAGACCGAGGTCGTGGCCTATTGCGGCTCGGGCGTGACCGCGTGCCACGACTTGATTGCGCTCCAGCTGGCGGGAGTCTCCGCCAAGCGCGTGCATCTGTACGAAGGAAGCTGGAGTGACTGGGCGCGAGATCCGTTCCGGCCGGCGGTGCTCGGTGAGGAGCTGAAGGCGAGGCGGTGAGCGCGCGAGCGCCTGCGGCGGCCGACTCCGGACGAAGTTTGTGGACCGCTGCTAACCGTGGACGAGACATCGCTGCACGTTAGCCAGCTCGAGCAGGACGGCCGCTGACGCCGTACGGTTTCCAGGCGTGTAGCCTGCCCGCACCGTCAACTGGATCGCCGCCAGTCCAAAGGTCATCGATGCCGCTGCGCCGAGATCCCCGTCGCGGAGGGTCGGCCCCAGGTCGCACTGAATGCGTTCGTCGGGCGCCCATCCGCTTCGCTGGCCGAGCTCCACGGCAAGGCGGAGCTCAGAGTCGTCGATTCGAGCCGGCGCGAGAATCGCGTCGAAATCGACCCCGAGCCAGCGGCGGCGTGGCGGCGCGACCACCGTCAGGATGCAACCGAACTGCGGCGGCAGCGGCGGGCGCCTGCAGATTGAATCCTCATGCCAGACGCCGAAGCCGACCGCAGCCGATACGATGCCGTCCCAGTGATTCGCCGTCCCGTGGCTCAACTCCCCACCACCGCCAAGCGCCCACGAAAGGCGGTGGGACGTGGCAACGACGTGGTGACATCGGTGCGTTCGCGGCACGCATGAAACTCCTGATCCCACGCTTTGAGCGCCTTGTCGGAATCGGAGTCGCGCGGGCGACTGAGGCGAGGCCAAGTGCACATCCCACGGCCGCGATGCGGGAGAGCCAAGTGATGGCGCGGCCCGCCCAGCGCCCGCTCGAAACCATGGATCGAGAGAACAAGGGTGCTCAGGTGTGAGAGAGCGCTGACGACCATTGCCGCGCGATCACGTTGACCCACTCGGCGAATCGCTCGACTCCGTTCAGGGTGTACAGCGAATACTCCGGGCATCCGGCGAGCGGCGTCACGTGCTTGAACGCGTGATCCGTCGCAAACAGCAGAATGGTGCCGTCTCGACGGTGGCAGAGTGTGGTGTTGCCGTTGGCCTCGCGGGCGATGCTGTAGAAGTCGGTGAGCACAATCGGGATGCCACCCGCGCTTTTCGAGAAGGCCCACTCGTAGTCCTTGAGGAACGAAGCATCGTGTGCCGCTTCACGTGCGGTGAGGACATCGTTCTGATTCAGGAGCCACGTTCCGCTCGGTTCATTTGCGCGTTCCACAATTCCGCCGAAGAAGCGGAGGAGCGTCGCGTGAGCCGGATGAAGGCCCGACGGCGGATTCGATGATGGCGAGGGGCATAGCCACGACTGCGGATTGGTGTCGCCGTCCCAGGTGAAGAGGATGTGAGCCGCGCCCTCTAACGTGAGCTCGGTCAGCTCGGCGCGGCGAAGCAGGTCGGACAGCACTGGGAACATCGCCTGGAACTCTTCATCGGCGCTCCACGAACCAGCGGGGCGCAGGTTGTTGACCTCGGCCTTCTCCCCTGGCTCGAGGAACCAGGGGAGCTCCTCGAGGAACGCTCGCCAATGCTGATCAATGCGTGCCGCCACCTACATTCGCACACAATTTCTCGCGCGAAATCATCGCCCGAGGGCGCTCGGGA
>JAFEBB010000046.1 GCA_018266075.1 Deltaproteobacteria bacterium
GTCGCTGGTGCAGCCGGTGCACGTGCCGCTGCTGGTGTCGCACACGGGCGTGGTGTTCGCGCACTGGCTGGTGTTCGTGGTGCTGCACTGACCGCACGCGCCGCTGGGCTCGCACGCGGGCGTGGTGCCGCTGCAATTGGAGTCGCTGGTGCAGGCTACGCACTGGCCGTTGGTGCAGACGGGCGTGTTGCCCGAGCAGGTCACGTGCGCCGCACCGAGCGGAAGTTGCGGACAGTTGCCGTGGATGAGCTCGATGTCGTCGAAGTCGGCCGAGCCCGCGGCGCCGCCCGTGAAGAGCTCGTCCTTGATCACGATGCGCGTCGGGTTGCCGTAGTTCGGCATGGTGAAGGACTTGGCGTACCAGTGCCAGGTGCCGTCGGAGGCCACGGCGGCGACGGTGTCCCCGCCCGCGAAGCCCGTGAGGTAGCCGGTGTGGCCGATGAGCCAGTGCTCGTCGCCCGGGGCGGTGAGGGGCGTGCCGTTCGCCTGCGCGTGGTTGAAGCCGATGAACGGTTGGGTGTTCGTGGAGCCGCGCACCCAAGCGACCAAGCAGTAACCGTCGCCCGCGGTGCCGGTGAGGGGCGCGGCCGTGAACACGCGTCCGCCCGACGCGCGCACGGTCTCGTGCTGGTAGTTCGACGAGCAGATCGCCGTGTCGCTCTGGATGACGATGGGTGCGTTGGTGGCGTCGTTGCGAACGGTCCACGCGCCGCTGCCGTTCTCCCAATCCTCCGAGAACACCTGCGCCGATGCGGTCTTTGTGATCGCAAAGAAGGACAACGCGGCGAGCGAGATCGAGAGCGTTCGGGACATGGCGCCTCCGGTCACGACGATAGCGCAAGGTGTCCGAGCGCTCGCGTTTCTGGATGCGCTCGCCACGGCTTTGCATCGCAACGGGTGATCACCGCAGCCGGATGATCACGTCGAAGTGCTCGAGCGTCGGCGCGCTCGAAGCGTGGCGCACGGTTCGCTTCGCGGCATCGACTCAGGGAGCGGCTCTCCGCTCGGAAGCGTTCGCCGCCCCTCCCTCGAGCACGCCGAGTGCGCCTCAGGAATCGCCGCACGCGGCGTGGCCGTATCTCCTCTCGGTCATCGGACTGTTCTGGCTCTGAGCGCCCCGGCGCGCGCGGGGAGCCCACTCCGCGGCGAGGCTCAGCGTCGCTCGCGCACCAGGGCCACCAACGCACTCACCTTCCGGTGCCGCTCGATGGGGTGCCGCAACGGCAGGTCCCCGTGGACCTCGTAGCTGTTGCGTCGGCCGTCGCGGTGGCGCGAGACGTAACCCTCTGCCTCCAGATCAGCCACGATGCGCTGCACCGCCCGCTCGGTGATGCCCACGGCCGTGGCCACGTCGCGCATGCGGGCCTCGGGATCGCGCGCGAGGCAAAGCAACACGTGTGCGTGGTTGGTGAGGAACGTCCAACCCGCCGAAGCAGCTTCAGGTTTTGCCCGTCCTGCCATGCGCCGAACGTACTCCAGTTGCGCTCGACACACATATGACATATATTTCGCATATTCGAAGTCGCGATAGGTGTTTCGCGACAAGGAGGCAGCACATGGAGCGGTATCGACGGAATGCGGCGGGGCAGAAGCGGGTCACGGTCATCCCCGGCGACGGCATAGGCCCGGAGGTGGTGGCAGCCTCTCGGCGGATCATCGCGGCGGCAGGCGTGGACCTCGCGTGGGAGGAGCGCGAGGCGGGCGCCGCGGTCTTCAAGAAGGGCCTGCCCTCGGGTGTGCCCCCGGAGACCATCGAGTCCATCCGCGAGACGCGGGTGGTGCTCAAGGGCCCCTTGGAGACGCCGGTGGGCTACGGCGAGAAGAGCGCCAACGTCACCTTGCGAAAGCTCTTCGAGACCTACGGCAACCTCCGGCCCGTGCGCGAGTTGCCGGGCGTGCAAACGCGCTTCTCCGGCGCCGGGGTGGACCTGGTGATCGTGCGCGAGAACGTGGAGGACCTCTACGCGGGCATCGAGCACCAGCAGACGCCCGGCGTGGCCCAGTGCCTCAAGCTCATGAGCCGAGCGGGCTGTGAGCGCATCGTCCGCCTGGCGTTCGAGGTGGCGCGCAGCGAGGGGCGGCGCTCGGTGCACTGTGCCACCAAGGCCAACATCATGAAGCACACCGAGGGCCTGCTGAAGCGGACCTTCGAGGAGGTGGCGCGCGAGTACCCGGACATCGCCGCGCACCACATCATCGTCGACAACTGCGCCCACCAGCTGGTGCGAGCCCCGGAGCAGTTCGAGGTGATCGTCACCTCCAACATGAACGGCGACATCCTCAGCGATCTCACCTCGGGCCTCATCGGCGGGCTGGGCTTCGCGCCGGGCGCCAACCTGGGCAACGAGGTGGCCATCTTCGAGGCGGTGCATGGCTCAGCGCCGAAGTACGCGGGCAAGGACGTCATCAATCCCACGGCGGTGGTGCTCTCCGCGGTGATGATGCTCCGCCACCTGGACGAGGCCGCCGCCGCGGACACCATCGAGAACGCCGTGCTGGCCACGCTGGAGGCGGGGATCTTCACGCGTGACGTGAAGGGCGACGCCGGCAGCGTCGGCACCAGCCGCTTCACCGACGCGGTGATCGCCCGCCTGGGCCGCCGGCCCGAGAAGTGGAAGGTGCGCGAGCGCAAGGCGCTGGTGCTCCCCCAGCTCCCGGACTCGGCCAACCCGGTGGTCGCCAAGCGGCGGCGCACGGTGGGCATGGACGTCTTCGTGGAGAGCACCGAGGTGCCGGGTGAGCTCGGGCTCTTGCTCACCCAGCTCGCCGAGGACACGCCGCTCCGGCTGAAGATGATCTCCAACCGCGGCACCCAGGTGTTCCCCGCCACCGGCGCCATGACCGCCTGCGTGGATCACTGGCGGTGCCGCTTCGTGCTCCGCGAGCCCAGCGGCGACCTGAGCGAGGCCGGAGCGCTCCAGTTGCTCGAGCGCGTGGGACGGGAGCTGCGGTGGATGCACGTGGAGAAGCTCGCGGAGTTCGACGGCGCCCTGGGCTACACCCGCGCGCAGGGGGAGGACTGAGATGCGCACGCTCGAGCTTCTCTCCCCCCGCCGTCCCAAGAGCCCCTCGGAGGCGCGCCGGCTTCGCGCCGCGATCGAGCGCATGGTGATGCTCGCGCTCGATTCGGAGGACCCCGCGTGCCTCTCGCCGGCGGTGCTGGCGGAGGCGGCGCGAGGCAGCGATGAGCTCTCGGCCGCGTCGCGGCGCACCCTGCTGGAGCGCGCCGAGCGCCTGGTGGAGCGGTTGGCCGGCTGCAGTTGATTCATTCCCCGACCCTCGAGGTCCGCGGGCGGTGCAGCCGCGCACACCTCGAGGGACTCGCGGCCTCGCGAAGCGATTCGTCGCGGCGGCCTCTAGACTCCACGCACGACAGGGGCCCCGAGTACGACGCGGCGGGCTTTCGGTTCCTCGCGGGCCTGATTGCGCACCGTGGTCGAACTCGGGGGGCCCTCTCGCCGCGTGGCCACGCGCCCGCCGAGGCGGCGCGACTTTTCGAGGACAATCACCGCGCCGTGTCTCGGCCAGCTGCGGCGCTGCAGCGAGCCCGCCACGCCCGCGCCAATTGTTGCCACGCGCGTCACGACGGAACCTCGCGGCGCTTCCGGCGACGGCAAAGCGCGGAGCAGGACTTCGCCGGGTCCCAGTCGCGGGCCCACCTCGTCCGCCACGTGAACGGCCGGCCGCAGGTCAGGCAGGCCTTTGGGGGCAGGTCCTCTTTGCGCACGCCGCGCGGCACGATGCTTGGATGCGCGAGCTCGCCGCGGTCACTCACCCTCGGCCGGGATGAGCGCCTTGTCCGGCGACGCCCCAACTGCGGTGCGCGGCACGGCACGTGAGCAGGGCGCTGGGTCGTTCTTCACTCTGCTGGCCTCGGCGAATCCCTCGGCGCCAGGGCGGCCGCTTGGTGCTCCGCCATCTCAGCCAGCCATCGGCCTCGCGCAGGTGGCACAGGCGCATCCGCGAGCAGGCCTCGCTGCGGCACGGCCTCGACGAGTTCCTCGCGCAGACCCAAACTCGCGAGGATGGCGTTCGCCGCGAGCAAACCACTCGCGTGGGCGGCCTCCATCAACATCGCCGGGAACGGCAGCCGAACCCAATCGCCGGCGAGGTGAACACCCTCTTCTCCGCTCTCGGTGCCGGGACGCGCTGCATGCATGCCGACGTGAAACGCGGTGAAGTCTCGCTTGAGCTGAAGGTGCTCCGCTCGGATCGCGAGCCCCTGGAGCGCCGGAAATATGAGGCCGGCCTCGGCGATCAGCTGTGCCCGGATGGAGGCCTCGTCGAAGCCATCGGGCACCGCATAGCAATGCAATTCGAGAACGGCGCCGCCGTGGCGGTCGACCCACCGCCGCGAGTCAGCCTCGAGCCGGTGTACGGCGGCTACGGCGTCGAGAAGCGTGTGTCGGTCGGTGATGACAAAGCCTGGGAGGTCTGCCGGGATGTCTCGGTCCGTCCAGAGGCGGAGAACGGCGTACGGCCTGCCTGCCCGGAGCGCGCTCCGATCCGGGAAGAGACTTGGCAGCCCCTGCGCACCGTCCATGATCTGCTTGGTCGCGGCTGCGTCGGCCGCGAGCACCACCTGATCGAAGGCCTCGCCATTGATGCGCAGCGTGCCTGCCCGCTCGAGCTGCGCGACCGGCGTGTTCAAGCGCAGGCGAACGCCCAGCGCCTGGAGGTGCGAGCGGATCGGCAGGAGCAGCGACCGCTCGTACTCGTCCGCCGGGTACCCGTAGATCAGACCGCGATCATGGCTGAGGTAATAGAAATGAAAGCTCTTCACCAGCTCGGCGAGCGAGAGCTCGGACTCATGCGCGAAGAACGCTCGCGCAAAGGTGTTGAAAGCGGTCTTGAGTCCACGAGGCAGCGGCGCGACTGCGTCCAGATCGGCGAGCGAAAGATGATCCAGCTCGCGATGCGTTCGAGTCGGGTCGTATTCGAGGAATAGGCCCATGAGGTCCCGCAACGGCGCTCGCAGGACCGGCGCGACAGGGAACGCTCCTCGCGCGGCGAGCGCGAGCAGGTTGAGTCCAGGGGCTTCCCGCCGACGTCCGAAGCGAAGCCGCTCTCCATTCCGCGCGATCACGACGTACTCGCCGATGCTGCGATGCCGCGCTCGCAGGCCGAGACGGTCCAGAAAGCGGTTGAGGTTGTAGTAGTGGTCGAAGAAGGCGTGGAACCCGTGACTCACCCAAACTGATTCCCCAGCCACGTCGACCGTCCAGGCGCCCAGCTTCCCGCCAAGGTACGGCTGCGCCTCAAAGAGGGTCACCGCGACACCACGGCGAGCCAGCGCCTCCGCGGCCGCGATGCCCGCAAGTCCTCCCCCAACGACCCCCACGGAGACGGGCTTGGTGGGGCGCTCGGGCTTCGCCGGATCCGGGCGCACCACCACAACGCGATAACTATGGAGTCGCCGTCGGATGAGCACGGGAAGCCCGAGGGCCAACCCCGCGAAGAACACAGCCGCGATGACGCATCCCACCACCTGGCCCTCGGAGCGAGCCAAGTGGGATGCATTGAGGGCAGCGACGTTGCGGCTCGACACGCGTCCGCCAACATCCCAGGGAGACAGAGCCTTTCGCGCGTGACTCGGACAGCGAGTCCAACTCCGACGAGAACCGGGAAACAGTTTTCCGAGGGTCGTCGTATCCAAGATGAGGTGCGCGACGTCGCCGCCGACCGGGAGTCCTCGTGGACAACATCCTTGAAGCTGTTGGCATCGACCGGGTGCTCTTGGCTGCGCGCGCGGGAGACGACGAGGCGCAGCGCGAGTTGGTGGAAAGCTACTCGCGCGGGGTCTACAACCTCGGCCGCGTGATTCTGGGATCCGAGTTGGCCGAGTCCGTGCTGCAGGAGGTGTTTCTCGCGGCGCTCACGCTTCCTTTGCCGGGCGGGCGGACAGGCAGGTGGCTGGCCGAGCTCGCCATGTCCGCTGTCCAGCGCCGCAAGCCTCTCACGCAGCTCGAGCGAAGCCGGGCAGCTCAGGTTCTGCGGCTCGGTCTGGGTCTCAGCGAGTCCGAGGCATGGGTTCTCACCCAGCCAGCAAACCCCGTACGTGTAGCGGCTCGCGTGTGGAGTGAGGCCGAGCTCGCATGATGGAGCGCGCTGCGCCCACGGAGAACTTGAAGCCGAAGCCTCGGGGCGCCGGCACCGAATTCTGACCCAGGCGAGGGGCCTGACGCGGAAGATGCCCGAGACGTGAGAGGTGAGCTCCGGAGGAGTGCCGTCGGCGAGGCGGCCTCGTCGCCAGCGCCTCGGCCGGCCGTAGCGCGAGGCGTGAACGCCCCGATGCGAAGGAGACGACCGCGAGGCCGAGTCAGGCCTCGCGCCTTATTCGATGCCCAAGCCTTTGCAGGGCGAACATGGGTGCGCCGAGAGCCCGCGCGAGGATCAAGCTCTCGTCCTGATTCCTCACCTCGAAACCACGAAGTCCCGCTCCTGCCAACAGACGCCGCCGCGGTCGTCGCGCGCCACCACCCAGAGGCGCACGCGTTCTCCTGCGTCGGCGGCCTGGTAGTGCGTATCTGGCAAGCCGCCCACCGCATTCGGCTCCTGAGAACGGAAATCCACCAGCGTGCCCGAGCCTGTCGCGAACCACGTGTAGACAATGTCTTCGACCCGCTCACCTGCGTCGCCCGAGTAGGACTCGCGGCTTCCCCCGGCAAGCTCGGGCGTCAGCGTCACGTCTGCGTCGGGAGCGAGGACGGCGCCGTCGATTGAGCCACCTCCATCCAGCAACACGTCGAGCACCGCCGGATTCTGGTTGGGCACACCGCTGGTCCTGAACGGCATGCTCCGCACGCCGCGCTCCTGGCCCCGCTCGCCCGACTCGCCATCGGTCGCGAGGTAGCCCACCGTGACGCCGCCTGCATCGAGGAAGACGGCCCACTGCGCGGGTTGGCTCAAGTCGACCACGCCCCCATCGAGGTCGAGTCCGTCCTTGCCGGGGCAATCGAAGTCGGCCGAATACGGGTTGCCTGCGCGGCACAAGGCGAGCCGAACGTTCGGCGACGCCGCCACCGGAGAGACCGCAAGGGCGGTGAGCCGCACCGGCGCGGGGCGGCCTCCGTCGTCCGGCTGTATCAGCTCCGGGGGATCCGCTCGGATCGCAAGCACGCGGACGCGCTCGATCTGGCTCTGGCGCTCCAGGTCATTGCTGCAGGCCACGAGCGTGACCAGGCCCAGCCAGCACGCGGCTCGCATCAGAAGCTCCCCTTGGCGCCGAGCACCGGGAGGACGGGGAGACCTCTGAAGTACTCACGTTGTGAATAGTTGTAATTATAAGTCACGCCCTCCACCGAGGCGTGGTTGTAGGCGTTGAGCAGATCCAGATAGGCGTCGAGGCTCCAGCGGTCGAAGACCCAGGTCTTGTCCACGCGCACGTCGAGCTGGTGAAAGGCTGGCAGTCGCTGCGAGTTCACCGCGCCGTAGATGGGCGCGAAGATGTCGAGCCCATCGTTTCGGACGGCGCCCACGGCCGGCGTGAACGGCGTTCCGGTCGCGTAGCGGAACCGCGCTCCCAGTTGCCAGCCCGCGCCGAGCTTGTAGCTACCGAGCACCGTGAGGACATGGGTCTCGTCGCTGTCGAACGGCCGCCACGGGTCGCCAGTGTGATCGCGTCTCTCGCTTCGCGACAATGTGTACGCGAGCCACCCGAAGAAGCGCTGGGTCAGCGCGTGTCGGACCAGCAACTCCGCGCCATATGCCCGGCCCACACCATCGTTGATGATGAAGGGCGGTGGCGTCGCGTTGCTCACGTACAGTTGTGAGTAGGCATTGTAGAAGCCTTCCAAGCTGGCGAAATCCGCCGCGCCGATGGTCCACTCCGTACCCAGAGAGAACTGTTCGGCGCGCTTGGCACGAATCTCCGGGTTACCCGTGGCCGCGGTGGGCTCTCCCTGCTGGGCTGGCTCGTGATACTCGCCTGCACCGGCCTTCAGCACCCATGCGTCGGACAACTTGAAGCGCATGCCCAGTCGGGGATTCACGGAGCGGTCGGGCGCCTGCTGATCCGAGTAGAGATAGCTCTCCGTGCGAAGGCCGGGCACCAGCAGCAGGCGGGGCCCGAGCCGCAAGCGCGCCTCCACCCAAGCTGCCGGCAGGTACTCGGTGTAGAAGCCGCGCGCCACGAGCGTCTTCTGCAAGGAGCTGGGAGATGGCGGCTCCCCCTCGCGCGGCTGCGGTGTGGTGGCGGCGGCCAGCGTGGCGCGAATGTACTGGGTGTCCACGCCGGCCGCAGCGGTGAACGTGTCCGTGACGTCGTACTCGACGCTGCTGCGAAGCGAATACTCGTGCGGCAGGATGTGCACCGAGGCCGCGGCGCCGACATCGATGGAGATGACGTCGCGACCGATCAACGCGGTGGTGTCTACGCGAAGCCGAGGGCCGACGTAGCGGTGTCGCAACCGGAGCTGCGTAAAGCCCGTCTCCAGAGCGAAGTTGCCCGCCACGTTCGGATCCGCGTCACTCGGTCGCTGAAACACCAAACCGAGCACATCGTCGCTGGTCACCGCCAGCAGGGTCACGGTGTTGTGGGCATCGGGCTTCCACTGCAGCATCAACTGCGCGTCCTGATACCGCGGCGCTACCGCGAAGTCCGGCGCCTGGTCGTTGCCCGAGGGCATCGCGGCCAGCAACGCATCGATGAACGAGCGACGTCCCGCCAGCGCGAACGAGAGCGTTGAGGTGATGGGACCTTCGAGTTGCACGCTTGCGTCGAGCAGGCTCAAGGTCACGGAACCGTGAAAGCCGTCTGTCCGCGGCGCGCGACTTCGGACGTCCACGACACCGCCAATCTGGTCGCCGTAGAAGACGCTGGAGTTGCCGGGCAAGAAGTCGACCGACTGAAGCAAATCGGAGTTGTAAACCGAGGTCAGGCCGCCAAAGTGGAAGAGGATCGGAATGCGCATGCCGTCGAGGTACACGCCACTGTCCTCGGGGCTGGTGCCGCGGATGATGAGCTCGCCGCCGAGGCCGGGCGCGTGCGCGACGCCCGGAAGGTTCTCAACGATCTTGATGCCGTCGCCTTGCGTGCCCGGAGCCTTCTGCACCTCCTCGAGCGTGAGCGTGGTTTGGCTGACCTCTTTGCGCTCCCGCTGTCCTCGAACCACGGACTCGTAGGGCGAGAACAGCTCCGACTCGAGGTAATAGACCACCGTGGTGAGCTGGCCTGCCGTCACGCGCTCGCGCGTCTCGAAGCGGCGATAGCCGGGCGCCACCGCCACCACGCGTTGCTCGCCCTCGGGAACCCCAGCCAGCGAGAACTGCCCGTTCACGTCGCTGACGGCGGACTGCCCCAGCTCGGGAAGCGCCACCTCCACGCCCACGAGCGGCTTGCGTGTGCCGCGCTCGAGCAGCGTGCCCGTGAAGTTGACCGGTGCGGGCGGTGGAGACGCCGCCGCCGGCTGCTCGGGAGGCTCGAACGTGTAGACATACGTGATGCGCACCGACGCCGGCTTCCCGTCGATCTGGGCGGGCGTGAATCGGAACTGCTTCAGCGCTTCGACGGCAGCCTCATCGAAGCCGTGACCTGCTCCCTTCAACACCTGGACGTCGAGAACCTGCCCCGACTCGGAGATGTCCACCTGGAGCGCCACTTCACCGCGAAGGTGCTCGGTCAGAGCCTGCGGCGGATAGGCGGCAACCGCAGCCTGCTCCACCTGGGGGGCTCGCGTTACCGAGCCAGGCGTCGAGGGCTCGCCGGATGCCGGCGAAGCTGCGCCGCACGCGAAGGCCACGCCAAACCAGATCAGAATCAAGCGCACTCAATGATGGATGCGCGAATCGGCGTTTCGTTTCTCATCGTGCGGGTCGCGCACCGAAGATCGGTCGAACCACCAGACCTGGCCAGCGTGCACGCGCACCACGACATCGAGGTGCTTCGACGGCGCTTGCCCACTGTGCTCGCGAGAAGTGGAGTTCGTCCGCCGCCGCGATCGTCGGGCCGAATTCGCTTCACCGACCTCGCGGCGCCCTCCTTAGATCCCAAAGAACACCGAGATCCGCCACGACGCGCTCATGGCGGAGATCCGCGGGTGGCTACCGGACGGCCGGCTGATCAGGCGTCGAGGTGTTCCGGCGCATGTACGCGGCGAGCGGGCTGCGGCCGCTGGTCGCGCTGGCGCGCCTGCCCGGGTTCTCTCACCTGCTGGACGCGGCCTGCGCGCTCTTCGCGAGCAATTGACTGCGCCTCACCGGCCGCTGCGACGCGGCGGGGTGCGCAGTCCCGAGGTGATCAGCCGCGCTTCAGGTCGAAGCGGTCCAGGTTCATCACCCTGGTCCACGCGGACACGAAGTCGCAAACGAACTTCCCGTGCGCGTCGTCGCTGCCGTAGACCTCGGCAATGGCGCGGAGCTGCGCGTTCGAACCGAACACCAGATCGTTGCGC
Organism: Deltaproteobacteria bacterium; assembly: GCA_018266075.1. Lineage (GTDB taxonomy): Bacteria > Myxococcota > Myxococcia > Myxococcales > SZAS-1 > SZAS-1. The sequence goes on from JAFEBB010000046.1 coordinate 10,392, forward strand.
GTGGCGGTCCACTTGAGCGCGCCCGACTTGCGATCGCGGCCCTCGAAGAGCTCGCGCGCAGGCGAGGTGGGCTTCCACTCGGTGCCCATGTCGAGCAGGTTCTTGAAGAAGTCGTTCGTGAGCACGCCAGGGTTCTGCGTGAACACGCCGTGCTTCGAGCCGCCCGCGTTGGCGCCGAGCACGCGAAGCCCGCCGACGAGCACCGTCAACTCGGGCGCGGTCAGCGTCAGGAGCTGCGCCTTGTCGAGGAGAAGGACCTCCTCGGGAACGGGGTAGTGGGCCTTCGTGAAGTTGCGGAAGCCGTCGGCCACGGGCTCCAGCACCGCGAACGATTCAACGTCGGTCTGCGCCTGCGACGCATCGCTTCGGCCCGGGCTGAACGGCACGGTCACGGCCTGGCCCGCGTTCTTCGCGGCCTGCTCCACCGCCGCCGCGCCGCCGAGCACGATGAGGTCAGCGAGCGAGATGCGCTTGCCGTCCTTCTGCGCGGCGTTGAAGTCCTTCTGGATGCCTTCGAGCTTCTGCAGCACCGTCGCGAGCTGCGCGGGATCGTTCGCGGCCCAATCCTTCTGGGGCGAGAGGCGGATGCGCGCGCCGTTCGCGCCGCCGCGCTTGTCGGAGCCGCGGAAGGTCGACGCCGATGCCCACGCCGTGGACACCAGTTGCGCCACCGTCAGGCCCGACGCGAGCAGCTTGGCCTTCAGCGCACCAATGTCCTGCTCGTTGACCAGCGGGTGCTCGACGTCGGGCAACGGGTCCTGCCAGTCGAGCTCTTCGACGGGGACCTCGGGGCCGAGGTAGCGCGCGCGCGGGCCCATGTCGCGGTGGGTCAGCTTGAACCAGGCGCGCGCGAACGCCTCGGCGAACTGCTCGGGGTGCTCGAGGAATCGACGCGAGATCTTCTCGTACGCAGGATCGAAGCGCAGCGCGAGATCCGTGGTGAGCATGCTCGGCGCGAGGCGCTGGTTTCCGTGCGCAGCGGGGATGGTGCCCGCGCCCGCATCGCCCTTGGGCTTCCACTGGTGCGCGCCCGCGGGGCTCTTGGTGAGCTCCCACTCGTAGCCGAAGAGGTGCTTGAAGAAGTCGTTGCTCCACTTGGTGGGCGTGGTGGTCCAGGTGACCTCGAGCCCGCTGGTGATGGCGTCCGCGCCCACGCCGCTGTTGAAGCCGCTCTTCCAGCCCATGCCCTGCGCCTCGAGCTCGGCGCCACCGGGTTCGACGCCCACGTGCGACGCGGGGCCCGCGCCGTGCGCCTTGCCGAAGGTGTGACCGCCGGCGATGAGCGCCACGGTCTCCTCGTCGTTCATGGCCATGCGCGCAAAGGTCTCGCGGATGTCGCGTGCGGCGGCGAGCGGATCCGGCTTTCCGTCGGGGCCCTCGGGGTTCACGTAGATGAGGCCCATCTGCGCGGCGCCGAGCGGGTGCTCGAGCTGGCGTTCGCCGGAGTAGCGCTTGTCGCCGCCGAGCCACTTGGACTCGCTGCCCCAGTTCACGTCCTGGTCGGGCTCCCACACGTCCTCGCGGCCGGCGCCGAAGCCGAACGTCTTGAAGCCCATGGTCTCCAGGGCCACGTTGCCGGCGAGGATCATCAGGTCGGCCCAGGAGATGGCGCGGCCGTACTTCTGCTTGATGGGCCAGAGCAGGCGGCGCGCCTTGTCGAGGTTGCCGTTGTCGGGCCAGCTGTTGAGGGGCGCGAAGCGCTGCTGTCCGCGCCCGCCGCCGCCGCGGCCATCACCGATCCGGTAGGTGCCCGCGCTGTGCCAGGCCATGCGGATGAAGAGCGGACCGTAGTGGCCGAAGTCAGCGGGCCACCACGGCTGCGAGTCGGTCATGAGCGCCGCGAGGTCCTTCTTCAGCGCGGAGAAGTCGAGCTTCTGGAACTCGCGCCCATAGTTGAAGTCGGCGCCCATGGGGTTGGACTTGGCCGAGTGCTGGTGAAGCAGGTCGACCTCGAGCTCGTGAGGCCACCAGTCGCGGTTCGTGGTGGCTCCTGCGCCGTGAGGAAAGGGACACTTCGCTTCGGTTGCCATGTGCGCTCCATCCAGACGCCTTCTGCGTCGCTCGTGGCGTCAAAGATGCTGGGTCGAGGTCAAGAACTCCAAGACATCGTCTGGATGAAGTTGATAACCAGGCCTTATCGCTGTTCGTGAGGCTCAGAGCTTGAGCCCGTCGTGCTCGATGACGAGCTCCAGGGCGTCCTCGAGCGCGCGGCGAGCGGCCACGGCCAGGTCGTAGAGGCGCTGGTGCACGGCCTGGTCGGCCGCATTGGCGTTGGCACAGCCGCGCTCGTAGTCCTCGAAGAGGCCGAGCTCGCGCACCAGCCGAGCCACCTGGTTCGGACACTCGCACTTGATGGAGTTGTCGATCTCGAGGAGCCGACCGAGCTGCTCCGGCGTGAAGCGGCGGGGCGCCGGCTCCTGGGCGTGCTTGAGGTCCATGCGACGTTCTCCTGAAATCAGCTTCTCGGGGCCGGCGGGCGAACCAGGGTGACCGCGCGTTGCAGGGCATCTCGCGCCTCTCGCGAGAGGGCGTCGAGCTGGGCGTGGGTGGCGGCGCCCAGTCGATCGCGGTGCGGGCAGCTGCGCTCCCGTGCCTCGAGCTCGATGAGGGCCGAGGCGGCGCGCTCCGTTTCGCTCACGCAAGCGCAGGCGACGTTCGATGCGGGCCGCGCCGAGAGCAGGTCGCGCACGAGCAGGAAGGCGAGGTGCGCGCGCAGCGAGCCGAGGCTCAGCGGCGCCTGCAGCACGCGGATGCGCTCGTCGCGGAGGTCGCGAAGGAAGGCGCGGGTGGTGAAGCCGTAGCTCACCACCGCGAGCTCGGCGTGGGAGCGGCTCACCAGGGAGCGAATGGAGTCGGCGGAGAGTCCCGCCTGGTCGGCCACCTCGAGCGCCAGCGCGTCGACGCGCAGCGCAGGGAGTTGGCGCTCCAGCGCAGCGACTTCGGAGCCCACCCAGGCCACCTCGACCTCACCCAGCGCTTCTGGGTTGGTGCGAAGCTGCTCGGCGAACTGCGAGCCTACGAGCGCCACCCGGACCATTGCTGCCACCTCGTCCACGCCCCAGAATTGGGATGCGCGAGCGCGCCGGTCGTTTCGCTGGGACATCCCGGTCTACGAGGCATCCCGCTCCTGCAGCAGGCCCAAGCCGCCCCAGGCCTCGAGGGCCACCAAGCCGTCACGGCCTGCGGCACCTCGACCTGGGGGTCGCGGCCCACGCCTGTCACGCACCAACGATCTGCTCCGCAGCGCGAAGCGCGCCTTGCTCTTCGCGCACCCTTCGCCCGATCGCCGCTGCGCGGAGGCGCAGCGCGGAGTCCGTGGTGGCGCGCCGGATGGCCGCAGCCAGCCGGTCCACAGTCAGCCTGCGGCGCGGAATCGGATCCGGCCCCAAGCCAAGGCCCCGCACCCGCGAGGCCCAGAAGGGCTGATCGCCGTGAAAGGGGACCACGATCGCCGGGACGCCCGCACGGACGGCCGCAGCGGTGGTGCCTGCACCGCCGTGATGAACGACGGCGCAGCAGCGCGGGTACAGCCACGCGTGCGGCACCGCGCTGAGCGCGACGACGTCCTTCGAAATCAACCCGGGCTGCAGGCCCGCCCAGCCGGAGAGCAGCACCAGCCGCACGCCCTCTGCCCTGGCAGCGGCAAGCACCAGCGCGCTCACCTCATCGGGCTTTTCGGTGCTCATGCTGCCGAAGCCCACACACACCGGAGACGGACCGTCCTCGAGAAAGCGCGTCAGCTCGACGGGCGGCGTGAAGGTGCTGGGCTCCTCGACGAACCAGAATCCGGTGGCGCTGACGTCCTGCGGCCAGTCGGCGGGGCGAGGGATGAGCGCTTCGCTGAACCCGTAGATCAGTCGCCCGGGCAGGAGCCCTGCGTGCGGCCCCGGGAGGCGCGGAGCAGGCTTCGCGCCCAGCACCTCCACACACGCGGCGTTCGCGGAGGCGCGCGCGGTCAACCACAGCGCGGCCCGCGTGAGTCGATGGCCGAGCCGCCGCGAGAGGCGGCCGAAGTCGAGCCCTGGGAAGAGCGCGCCGGGAAGCTCGGACGTCGACGTGACCGGCACGTTGTAGGCCTGCACCAGGGGCACGCCGAGCTTGCGCGAGATGGCGTCCGCGACGAGCGCGGTGGTGAAGTTGGTGACGAGCACGCCGGCCCCTCGGCTCGCCTCGAGGCCAACCTCCGCCAGGGAGCGCGCGGAGCGCTTGGCGATCTCGGCGAACAGGCGAAACGAAGCGATCACCCCGCCGCCCTCGAGCGCCCGAGTGGCCTCCGCGCGTTGAAGCTCCGCGGCCACATTCAGGGGGACCGTCGCCAGCCCCAGCCCATAGGACCGGACCAGCGCCTCGTGATCGAGCGTGGTCACCAGGGTGCAGGTGTGACCGAGCGCCTGGAGCGCCTGGCCCAGGGCGATGTACGGCTGCACGTCGCCGCGGCTGCCGGGCGCGAGGAGGGCGACTCTCATGAGCGACTCCGGAAGAGACATTGCAACTCAGAGTTGCATTCTCGTCTGCGCCCAGACACATTGCAACTTGGAGTTGCACAGCAGCCTCTACCCTCTCAAGATGCGGGCGTGCGTTCGAAATCCAAGAGGGCCAGGGGGCCGGCGGTGGTCCGGCGCGTGCTCGAGGTGACCCTCGAGGAGCTGGGTCGCGTCGGCTTTGCGCGGCTGAGCCTGCCCCACGTGGCTGAGCGCGCGGGGATCAACAAGACCAGCCTCTACCGTCGGTGGGCCACGAAGGACGACCTGGTGAGCGCGGCGCTGGGCCTGGCCGTCCCGGTCGAAGGGGAGCTTCTCGAGCACGGCGATCTGGAGCGAGACCTCGTGGAGCTCGCTTCGACGCTGGGCGCGTTCCTCGCTTCGCCGGCCGGGATGGGGCTGCTGCGCGCCGTGTTCGCGGACGGCGACACCTCCCAGACCCGTCGGCTCTCGAGGACGATGTGGGGCGGCACCGCGCGAACGGCGCCCAGGCGCGTCCTCGAGCGAGCCGTGTCTCGCGGCGAGCTGCGTCGCGACGCGGATCTCGACCTGCTCCTCTTCACCGTTGCCGGTGCCGTGCTCCACCGCTGCTTCGTCGAGCGCCGGCCTGCCGACCGCCATTGGGCCCATGGGCTCGTTCGACTGCTCGCGCAGGGCGTGGGCCCATCTCCGAAGCAGGCCACGCGGCGCGTCTAGCGAATCGCCTCCGCCGCCCGCGCCTGCGGTTCCCGGATCGAAGGCCGCTCCACCGAGAGGAGACGCGCTCGACGCAGCTCGCTGGCGAGGTCGGCCTCGTCGAGCACCCACGCGGCCTCGGCGAGCGAGAAGCGCAAGCCGTCCACGAGGAGCAGCGCCAGCCGCTGAATCAGGTTCGGTCCCGTGATGTCGCCCAGAGCGCGAAGCTGGCGCACCGCGAGCCGACCGAGCCAGAGATCGGTGCGATACGCGGGCAGCTCCGGGGCCTGGAGCGCCTCGAGCATCGTGCGCTGGAGCACCTGCTCCACCACGGCGCCATCGCTGAGCGCCACCCGCGCCAGGTTGTAGACGGCCTTGGCGTGCCGGGCCACGAAGAGCCGCTGCGCTTCCGGGTCGCCCTGCCTCGAGGCGAGCAGCACCGCGTCTTGCTGCGCGAGGACGTCGAGATTTCGGGTCATGGAGTCACCTCGTCGGAGTCGGTTCTAGGGAGCAAAGGACGCAGGCCGCAGTCGCCGCGACACGGCCCAGGAGAGCGTGACGACCAGCAGCCACGCGGGGAGATGGAAGAGCGCCACGTGCCGCGCGCCCTGGCCACAAGCGAGCTCGCCGAGCGCCGCGCCGGGCACGCCGGCCGCGAGCCCGCCCGCGAGCGCGCGCCACACGCTCGGCGCCGCGACGCGCATGCGCCAGAGCACCACCGCCAGCGGCACCAGGTCCACGCCGAGGTGGCTCACCGTGCAGACCCACTGCGGCAGCGGGCTGGTCAGCCCCGGACCACGCATCGCCACGATCGCGCAGATGGCCAGCGCGGCGCTGGCGAGCGCGAGCGCCGAGCGCGCCCGGGTCGGGGGCGCGATCGCTGCCCAACCGCCGAAGCCGACGGCCATCAGCAACAGCCCCACGTCCACGAAGCGCGCGGGCCCGACGTTCACCGCCCAATTTCCAGCGAGCCCCAGCGCCCCGGCGAGCAACACGGTGAAGCCCGCGAGCCCCGCAACCAGGATCGCTGCATCGCGCCGCCACCGACGAGGCGGCTCCGCGAGCGCGGCCCCCAGCGCGCCGCGCACGCGCTGCAGCGCATCGGCGTTCAGGGCAGGCGTCGTCTGACGGGAGAGCTCTTCGGGAGTCATGCGTCCTCCCGGAGATCGGCGAGCTTCTCGCGCAGCACCTCGTAGCCGCGGTGGGCCCGGATGCGGACGGCCGTCGCGGTGGCGCCCAACATCGTCGCCAGCTCCTCGAAGGTGAAGCCCATCAGGTGGTGCAGCACCACCGCCTCGCGCTGGGCCAGCGGGAGCGATTGCAGCGCGCCCTCCAGCCGGCGGCGCAGCACGGGATCGGCGGGCGCCGTCGCGTCGGCTTCGTGGGTGAGCGCCTGCTCGTCCTCGGGCGAGGCTGCGGGCGAGCGCTGCCGCACCCGCAGGGCATCGCGGGCGGCGTTGGCGGCGATGGCGAAGAGCCAGGGCGCGACCTTCGAGCGGCGGTCGAAGCGGTCGCGCGAGCGGATAACAGAGACGAACGTGGTCTGAAGGAGGTCCTCCGCCAAGGCCGCGTCTCCGGTGACGCGGGCCAGGAACCCGTGCAGCTCGGGGGCGCGACGCGTGTACAGGGCGTCGAGCGCGGTCGTGTCGCCTTGGCAGAAACGTTCCATCAGGTCTTCGTCGGTCGGCGTGCCCATTCGAGGCGTTCACCAGGGATACGACGGGTCCCGAAAAAGTGTTTCTGCGGGCTCGGCAGCGACGCTTGCGAAACGTCCTGCCGGCTGGCGCATCCTACGGGCTGCCGTGCGCGGGGGGCGTGCCGCTTCTAGAGTTCAGCATTTGCAGCCGCCGTCTGCTTGACCTTTCGCCTTGAGCCCCCTCCGCGAAACCACTCCCACCGACGATGCCGTCCTCGTGGAGCGCGCCCGCGACGGGCAGCCGGGCGCCTTCGAGGCGCTGGTTCGACGGCACTCCGGCCGGGTGTACCGCCTGGCCCTGCGCATGACGGGAAGCGCGCAGGACGCGGAGGAGATCACCCAGGAGACGTTCCTCTCGGCGCACCAGGGGCTCGCCCGCTTCCGCGGTGAGGCCGCGGTCACCAGCTGGCTCCACCGCATCGCCGCCAACTTCGCGCTCATGCGACTGCGTCACCGAAGGATCTCGGGAGCGGCGGAGGAGCAGCTCACCCAGAGCGTGGGCCCACACGAGGACCGCGCGCCGCCCGCCTATCCGATCGCGCAGGCGAGCGTGCACACCGAGCAGCACCTGCTCGACGTGGAGCTGCGGCGCGCCATCGAACAGGCCGTCGACCGCCTGCCCGACGAGTACCGGGTGGTCTTCTTGCTTCGCGATGTGGAGGACCTCTCGTACGAGGAGATCGCCGAGGCCACCTCGAGCACCGTGCCGGCGATCAAGAGCCGGCTTCACCGGGCGCGGCTCGCGCTCCGGCAAGCCATTCAGGACTTTTACGCCGAGCACCCGCGCTGAGCGAGCAACAGGGCGCAGGTTCGTGCATCATTAGCAGCGAAGAAGTGAGAGCAACGCATGTCGTCTCAACGCCCAGCCTCGACGTCCATCGCCTCCTGCGCAGAGGTCGACGCCAAGCTCTTCGAGCTCACCGAGAACGAGCTGCCCGCGGCTGAGACCGAGCGGCTCATGGCGCACGCGCGTGGATGCGCGGGGTGTGCGGACCTCGTGGAGAGCTACAGGGCCACGCCCGTTCTTGCCCGCCGGGTGCTGCTCGAGGACGTCCCGGTCGATGTGACCGAGCGGCTGCTCGGCGTCATCGCGCAGAACGTGAATCGGAAGTAGGCGCAGGCTCGAGCAGCACCACGGCCTGCGCCACCAGCAGCGCGGTGAGCCCGAAGAACAAGATCTCCTCGAGCGGGACCGCGTCCACGCGCAGGCCGCACAGGTGCTCGTCTCCAAACGTCCAGATGCCCAGGCGGATGGCGACGTCGTCGGCGAGCGAGAGCCAGAAGGCCGTGGCGGCAACGACGATGGTCAGCGCACGTCGCGCCCGCCAAAGTCGCGCTCGACCCACCGCCACCTGCAGCGCCACAAAGGGAAGCGCCCAGGCCAGGTGCATGAGGTAGTCGGCTCGGCTCATGACGCGCGCTTCCGGAGCAGGTGAAGCGTGAGCAGCGCGACGCCGACGGTCTCGAGCATGAAGTACGCGCACTCCTCGACAGGCAACGGTCCCAGCCAACCGGCCACACGCTCGGTCGGAAAGCGCCAGTAGCCCCCGAGCACGGCGTGCCGGTCCCAGGGATACGCCGCCACGAACGCCACCGCGCAGAGGGTCGCCATCCGCACGACGTCACCGCGTCGGGCGCGCGCGCGCCATGCCCAGCCCGCCGCGAGCACCGCCGGGACCACGAAGATCAGCAGGAAGTCGACGTAGCTCACGGCCGCTCCTGGAGCACGGCGGTGAGCGTGTCGAAGAACGCCGCGCGCTCGGCTGGGCTCAGCGCTCCCTCGTGTCGAAAGCGCACCTGGCCCGCTCGATCGACGATGACCACCGTGCTCACCTTGGCCGGAAATCCCCAGCGGCGCGCCGCCTCGCCCGTCCAGTCCATCAGGATCTCCACGCCGAGCTCGCGCGCCGTGCGCACCACCGCGTCGCGCGCGAAGCCACGCGCGGGCCAGAAGTCGAGCCCGACGAGGTTCGCGATGGGCCAGAGCGTGACCTCGTGTGCGAGCGCTCTGTTCCGCGCGCGTTCGCCCAGCTCGCGCTTGAGCGCTGCGTTCTGCTCCGTGGCGTGTCGGTCCTCGTAGACGATGACCACGGGCCGTCCCCGCTCCTCTTCCAGATGGCGGACGTGGCCCGCGGTGTCGGGCAGAGCCAATTCGGGTGCCGCCTGCCCGATCGACGAGAGCACCGCGACGATCACCAAGCCGAGCACGAGGACCTCCACGGAGAGCCAACCGAAACGCGAACGCAGCCGGCGCATCGAATGGGTCGAATGAGATGCGCGAGGCGCGCGCGAGGTTCGCTTTCCATGACGAGTGCGGTCTCGGCTTCATCGCCCACCCAGCCTTCCAGTCACGACGCGCTGGAGCGGGCGCTCGCACGGGCCACGGCGCGGTTGGTCCGTGTGCCCGAGGCGGCGCGCGGCTGGGCCGACTCGCTGCGCGAGCTCACCGCGCGGCCGGGCAAGCGCGTCCGGCCGTGGCTCTGCGCGCTCGCGTACGAAGGTGTGGCACACGTGCCGGCGAGCGAGGCGGTGCTCGACTTTGCGGCAGGCCTCGAGCTGCTGCACGCGTTCATGCTCGTCCACGACGACATCATCGACGGCGCCGACGTGCGTCGCGGTGCTCCGGCGCTCCATCGCGCGCTGGAGACCACCCACGGAACGCAGGCCAACGCGCTGGCCCTGCTCGGCGGTGACGCGCTCTTCGTCGCCGCGGTGGACGCGATGGCGCGCGCAGCCGTGCCCGCCGACCGCATGCGCGACGCGCTCGCCGTGGTGCTCGAAGGCGCGCGGCAGGCGGCGGTCGGCGAGATGCTCGATGTCTCGTACGCGCGGCAGCCGCTCACCTCGCTGAGCTCCGCGCGCCTGGCCGACGTGCTGCGCCTCAAGACAGCGGGCTACACCTTCGTGGCGCCGCTCGTGGCGGGCGCGGTGCTCGCTGGGGCGAGCGCGTCGACGCGTCGCGCGCTCACCCAGTTCGGCCAGCGCGTGGGCCTCGCGTTCCAGCTCGCCGACGATCTGCTCGACATCTACGGCGACGCCGCGCAGCTCGGGAAGCCCGTCGGCGGCGATCTGCGCGAGGGCAAGCGAACGGTGTTCGCGCGGCTCCTGGCCGCTCGCGCCTCGCCCGACGATGCCCGACGCTTCCTCGCGCTCCTCGACGGTCGCGCTGCCGACGCGGGCGACCTCGAGTGGGTGCGCGAGCTCGGACGCCGCAGTGGCGTGGCCAGCGAGCTCGCTGCCCGCGTGCGCACTTTCATTGCTGCGGGAGAGCGCTGTCTGGATCGCGCGGCGCTGGATGCGAACGCGGCGACGCAGCTCCGCGGCCTCGCGCGCAAGGTCGCTGCGAGCGTTTCCTTCCTGGAGAGTGGGTCATGACCGAGCGGGTTCTCATCGTTGGAGCGGGCGTCGGTGGACTGGCGACCGCCATTCGCCTTCAAGCCGCGGGCAAGCAGGTGCACGTGGTGGAGCGGGCCCAGGAAGTGGGCGGCCGCTGCAGCCGCATCCGCGACGGCGGCTTTCAGTTCGACGTGGGGCCCACGCTGCTCTTGATGAAGCCCGTCTTCGAGGAGCTCTTCGCCAGCGCGGGCCGCAAGCTCTCCGACTACCTCGAGCTCAGCCCGTGCGATCCGAACTACGAGATCTGGTTCGGCGACGGCGAGTCGGTGGTGTTCTCGACGCAGCTCCGCGAGATGCAGAAGGAGCTGGAGCGGCTCCAGCCCGGCGCGTTCGGCGGCTACCTCCGGTACCTGGAGGAGGGCCGCAAGGGCATGGCCGCGTCGCTGGATCGCTTCGTGGGCCGGAACTTCGACTCGCTCGCCCAGTTCGCCACGCCGGCCAACTTGAAGACCGTCCTCGATGTGAACGCGCACCGCTCGCTCTACAGCGTGGTCTCGCGCCACTTCCACGACGAGCGGCTGCGCATCGCGCTCTCGTTCCAGACCATGTACCTGGGCATCTCGCCATACGAAGCGCCGGGCGTGTACTCGCTGCTCCCCTACACCGAGCTCGCGGACGGCATCTGGTTCCCGAAGGGCGGCCTGTATGCCGTTCCCCAGGCCTTGGAGAGGTTGGCCCGCGAGCTGGGCGTGACCTTCGAGCTCGGCAAGGCCGTGGCGAAGGTGGAGATCGAAAACAACGTCGCGCGCGGGGTGCACCTCGCCGACGGCTCGCGGCGCTCGGCAGACACGGTGGTGCTCAACGCCGACCTGCCCTACGCGTACCGCGAGCTCCTGCCCGACTCGCCGCTGCCGCGCGCAGACAAGCTCAAGTTCACCTCCAGCGCGCTGATGTTCTACTGGGGCCTCGACCGCCAGGCGCCGCGGCTGCGGCACCACAACATCTTCCTCGCCGACTTCGCCGACAACTTCGCGGACATCTTCGAGCGCGGGCGCGTGCCCGAGGACCCGTCGTTCTACGTGAACGTGGCCACCCGAAGCGATGCCTCGCTGGGCCCGGCCGGACGCGACGGCGTGTACGTGCTCGTGCCCGTGCCGCACCTCGGCCCGCGCATCGACTGGGACGCCGAGGTGAAGCGCGTCCGTGAGCGCGTGCTCACGCGCCTGGCTGGGGCGGGCTGCGACCTGCGCGGGCACATCGCGCTCGAGCACGTCCGCACGCCCAAGGACTGGCGCGATGGGCTGAACCTCGAGCACGGCGCCGCGTTCGGGCTCTCGCACGACCTGTTCCAGGTGGGCTACTTCCGCCCGGCCAACCAGCACGCACGTTACAAAAATGTTTACTTCGTGGGCGCGAGCACCCAACCCGGCACGGGCCTGCCGATGGTGGTCTTGAGCTCGCGGCTCACCACGGAGCGCATCATGAAGGCGCTGGCTGCGCGGGCGTCGGCGCCGGCGACGCGGATGGTGGGAGACGCGGCGTGAACGCGGAGCTGGCCCAGGGGTTTCGCCTGGCACGCGAGCGAACGCGGCTGGGTTCGCGCTCGTTCTACTTCGCCTCGCACCTGCTCGATGGGCCGCGTCGCGCCGGGGCGTACGCGCTCTACGCCTTCCTGCGCGAGGCAGACGACGCCGCCGACTCCCCGGGAACGCCCGACGCCCGCTCAGAACGCGTGCGCCGAGTTCGCAGCGCGCTCGAACGCGCGTATTCCGGCAAGCCCACCTCGGCGCTGGAGCATGCGCTCTCGAGTGCCGTGCAGACCTTCGGTCTCCCAAGAGAGCCGCTGGAGGAGTTGGTGGCCGCAGTCGGCGCGGAGGTGGAGCGGGTTCGCGTGGCCACCTGGTCAGAGCTCGGGCGTTACTGCCACGGGGTCGCCTCCACGGTTGGGTTGGCCATGGCGCCGCTCCTCGGTGCGCCCCAGGGCTTTGAACGAGAAGCGGCCGCGCTGGGTCACGCGATGCAGCTCACGAACATCCTCCGCGATGTGCGCGAGGACGTGCTCAACGATCGGGTGTATCTGCCGGCCGAAGCGCTGCGTGCGGCAGGGATCACCGAGCTTGACCTGGCGCGCGGCCAGCTCGACGACCGCTGGCGCGCGCTCGCGAGCCAGGTGGCCGCGCGCGCGAACGAGGCCTACGACGCCGCCGAGCCGGGAATCCGCGCCATCGCCCCCTGGCGCTCACGCACCACGGTGCGGCTCATGCGCGCCAGCTACCGCGAGATCCTCCGCGAGATCGAGCGACGCGCCTTCGACGTGTTTCGCGAGCGCGTGGTCATCTCCACCTCACGCAAGCTCTGGCTGGCGACGCGCGTCATCGCCGGTGCAGATCCGGCCGCGCCCGGTGCGCACTGATGCGCGCGGTCGTGGTGGGAGCGGGACTGGGCGGCCTGTCCGCGGCCATCCACCTCGCGGCTTCGGGCGCGCGCGTGACCGTGCTCGAGGCCGCGGCGGAGGTCGGCGGGAAGGCTTCGCGCGTTCGCGAGAGCGGCTTCGCCTGGGACACCGGGCCGACCCTGCTCACCATGCCGCACGTCCTCGACGAGACCCTCGCGCTGGCCGGCACCTCTCTGCGACGCGAGCTCCAGTTCGCCGAGCTGGAGCCGCTCTGTCGGTACCGGTTCGCGTCGGGTAAGTCCTTCGATCAGCTCGCCGATGCGAAGCGAACCGAGCAGGCGCTGTCGCGCGTCGACGAGCATGACGCGCGTGCCTGGCCGGCGTTCATGGCGCGGGCGCGCGAGCTCTACGAGGCCGCGGGCGCGCCCTACCTCGGCGTTCCCTTCGCGAGCGCGCTCGGCTTCACGGCTCGCATGGCCACGGGGGCCGGGGCGCTGACGGCCGCGCGTGCGTCCGTTCAGAGCCTCGCCGAGCTCGCGCGTGCGCACTTTCGCTCGCGCGAGCTGCAGCAGTGGGCCGGTCGATTCGCGACCTACGCGGGCGGCGCTCCGAACCAGACGCCCGCGCTCTTCGCGATGGTGGCGCACGTGGAGGCGCGAGGTGATGCGCTCTATCCGCTCGGTGGCATGCACGCCGTGGCCGGGGCGCTGGCCCGTGCGGCCCGGCGGCTCGGCGTGGAGATCCGCACCGGTGAGCCCGTGCGCGCGGTGCAACACCGCAGCACCGGATTTCTGATCAGGACACCGGGCGAGCTCTTCCCTGCGGATTCGGTCGTCCTCAACGTGGACCCGCACCTGGCTGCGGGGATGTTCGAGCCGGGAAGCGTCGAGGCTCGGCAGCTCTCGCGCGGTCGCGGCCGCGTGCGTTCGCTCTCGGGCGCTGTGCTTCTGCTGGGCCTGAAGGGGCGCACGCCGGGACTCGCGCTCCACAACGTCTTCTTTCCTGACGACGTGGAGGACGAGTTCGCGGCCATCTTCGATCGCGGTGAGCTGCCGCGGGAGCCGACCGTCTACGTGTGCGCGCCCTCCCCCTGCGACGACTCGGCGGCGCCGCCCGACCACGAGGCGCTCTTCGCGCTCGTGAACGCGCCGGCCCGACCCGAGCTGGATGTCGACGCACTTCACCGACAGGTTCGCCAGGCCGTGCTCGCGCGGTTGTCCAAGCTCGATCCGGAGATCGCGTCGAGGATCGTGGTGGAGCGCGTGCGTGGCCCGCGCGATCTGGCCGCGACCGGATCTCTCGACGGCGCCATCTACGGCGCCGCGCCGCACGGACTGGGCGCTGTGCTGGCTCGACCGTCCCAGCGCGTCACGCGCGGGCTGTACCTCGCCGGCGGCGCGACGCATCCCGGCGGTGGCGTACCCATGGTCGTGCTCTCCGGCAAGCATGTGGCGGCGCTGGCACTGCGGGAGCTCGGCGGTGCGCGGGAGCTGCGCGCATGAACGGACCGAGCTTCGAAACGTCTGGCGCGTATCGCTGGTGGTACGTGGACGCCGTGTCCCACGACGGCCGGCGCGCGCTCGTGGCCATCTTGTTCAGCGGCGCGGTCTTCTCGCCGTACTACGCCGCGCGCTTGCGGGAGGGCGAACCCGCTCTTCCCGACGAGCACGCCGCGATCCACCTGGCGCTCTACGAGGACGGCAAGCGCGTCTTCTGGACGCTCGGCGAGCGACCCTTCCCCGTCAACGCGAGCGGCTCCGAGGTGGGCCTCTGGGGCAGCACGCTCACGCGCAGCGGCGACCGCTGGCGGCTCACGTTCGACGCGCGCTGGCCCCGGGCGCTGCGCGGCGAAATCGAGCTCGAGCCCGAAGCGCCGCCCTTGACCGAGCAGCCGATCCTCCTCGCGCCGGGCGTGGCTGGACACCTCTGGCACGGGCGCGTCCCGCGAGCGCGCGCGCGGGTGCGGCTGCACGAGCCCGACTTTCGGTTCGAGGGCCGCGGCTACCACGACGCCAACGGGGGACCCGAGCCACTCGAGCGCGCGCTGCGAGGTTGGGTGTGGTCGCGCGAGCACGCGGGCGAAGCGACGCGCGTGCACTACGACGTCGTGGCGCGGAGCGGCGAGCGCTTCCGTCACGCGTTCGGTGGCGAGCCCGCGGTGGAGAACGAGGGCGCCCGCACCTTGTGGCGCGTGCAACTCCCGGCCGAGATCGGTGGTGCGCGTCCTGGGCCGGTGATCGAGAGCGCGCCGTTCTATGCGCGGTTTCTCCTCTTTCGCGGCGGCCAGACGACGGGCATGGGCGAGAGCCTCGACCTCGCCCGGTTCGACCTTGGCGTGGTCCGCTGGATGCTGCGCTGGAAGACGCGGAGGCGCGCCGCATGAGCTGGCTGCTCGTCGCGCCGGCGCTGCTGGCGCTGGGTTTCACGCTCGTCGCCACGGCGGCGGTGCTCCTCGAGCGCGCGCGCCGACCGAAGCCGCTGCAGAGCTGGCCGCCGCTCCTGGTTCTCCGTCCGTGCGAAGGTGATGAGCCCGAGCTGGCCGAGCGCCTTCGCTCCACGCTGCAGACCGGCTACGCGGGCGAGGTGCGGCTCGTGGTGGGACACGGGCCTGCGCTCGGTCGCGTCGCAGTCGAGGCCACGTTCATCGCGAGCCCGCCGTCCATCGACAACGTCAATCGAAAGGCCTGGCACCTCGCGAGCGCGTTGGACGCCGTGCCGCCGCGCGGAAGCGAGCTGGTGCTCGCCATCGACGCGGACGTGCACGTCACGCGCGCTCTCCTCGAAGCATTGGCGAGCGCCACCCAAGCACGTGGCGTGGTCGCCGCGTTCGCGCCGCCGGTGCAGCACGGTCGACCGCTCGCAGCGCGCCTGGCCGACGCCGCACTCGCGGGTTCGCCGCACGCCTTTCTCTCGCTGGCCGCCCTCGCGCGCCTGACGAACTCCACGCCGCCGATGGTGGGATGCGCGATCGCGGTCCGACCCGATGCGCTGAACGCGATAGGCGGATTCCGCGCGGTGCTCCGAGCGATCGGTGACGACCTGGCCCTGGCTTCGGCGCTGTCGACCCAAGGCCGCGTGGCCGTGGCCTGGGCTCTGGCCGACTGCCGCGACCCGAACCAAGGGGCCAGCTCGCTGGTCGCGCAGCTCTCACGCTGGATTCGCGTTGCCACGGCGCATCGGCCGCATCTCATGTGGACCTACGCGCTGCTCATCGCACCGCTGCCGTTGGCCGCGCTGTCGCTCGTGGTGACGCCCTGGGTATCCGTCGCACTCCTGGCGAGCCGGGCGGTGCTCGCAGCAGTCCAGCGCGCGCTGCTCTACGGCGGGGTCAGCGCGGCACTTTGGGATCCACTCCTCGCCGAGGTGACGTGGTGGGCGGCGATGCTCGGCGCGCTGGGCACACGCGCCGTGAGCTGGCGCGGGCGGCGCTATCGCATCCATCGAGGCGGCGCGCTCGAGGATGCCTCGTGATCCCGGACGCGTGGTTCCGCTGGGCCTTCGCGCTCTACGCCCGACGCCTCCTCGCACGGCACGCGGCGATCGTGCGTCGGCGCGGCGTCTTGCCCAAGCGCGGTGAGCGCGTGCTCTACCTCGTCAACCACTCGAGCTGGTGGGACGCGCTGGTGGTCGTTCTGCTCTCGCGCGAGATCGGCGGCGATCAGCTGGCCTTGATGGGCGAGGCCGGGCTGCGGCAATTCCCGTTCTTTGGGCGGCTGGGCGCGCTGTCGGTTCCGGCATCGCGGGGCCCGCGCGAGGTGCTTCGCTTGTTTCGCCAGGTCCGCGCGCGCGTCGATGCCGGAGCCCAGGTCTGGATGTTTCCCCAAGGCGAGCAGCGGCACCCGGACGTGCAGCCGCTCGGCTTCGAGCGGGGCGCCGACGTGCTCGCCCGGACGCTCGCGCCGTGCCGCGTGGTGCCGATTGCGCTGCGGTGGGAGACGTGGCGTTGGCAGCACCCGGAGCTTCTGGTGTCGATCGGTGAGCCGCTCGAGGTGGCGGGCGATCTGAAGCCGGGCGCACTCGAGGAGCTTCTCGCGCGCGAAGTCTCCACGTTGCGGTCCGACTGCATCGCTCAGAGGACGGACAATTTTGCGACCTGGATTCGCGGCCGCTCGAGCGTGAGCGATGTGTGGCTCGCGGCGAAGTCCACGGTCCAGGAGCGGGGTTGAGCATGGTCGCGAAGGAAGTACAGCGCGTGCAGATCGAGCGAAGGGCGGAGCTGCGCTCTTGGCTCAAGAAGCACCATGCGCAGAACGAAGGCATCTGGCTGGTTAGCTTCAAGAAGGCGGTGCCCAAGAAGCACGTGCCGCACGAGGCGATCATCGAGGAGGCGCTCTGCTTCGGCTGGATCGACAGCGTCCCTCGCAGCCTCGACGACGAGCGTTGGATGATTCGTCTCTCGCCGCGCAAGCGCGGGAGCGCCTGGTCCAAGGCGAACCGAGCGCGTGCCGAAGCACTGATTCGCGCAGGGAGGATGACTGCTGCGGGGCGAGAGAAGATCGAGGCCGCCAAGGCCGACGGCTCTTGGGACTTCCTCGTCGATGTTCAGCGCAACGTGGTGCCGCCGGATCTCGCGGCAGCGCTCGAGGCGCATCCGCCCGCGCGCGATCGGTTCGACGCGTTCCCGCCGTCGTCAAAGCGAATCATTCTGGAGTGGATCAAGCAGGCGAAGAAGCCCGAGACGCGAGCGAAGCGCGTTCTCGAAACGGCCCTGAAGGCGGCGAAGAACATCCGCGCCAACCACTACCGGCAGTAAAGCCTTAGTTGCGAGGCACCCTCTCCAGCGCTGCCGTATCGAAGCCGAGCTCCTGCAGCCGGGCGACGAGCCGCGCATAGGTGGCTTCATCGAGGGTTGGTGCGCGCGCGAGGATCCACGCGTGCTTGCGATCGGGGTCGCCAACCAGCGCCCAGCTGTAGTCGGGCGCGAGCTCGAGCACCCAGTAGTCGCCCTTGAACGGCCAGAAGAACTGCACCTTCAGCTTGGCGGGCTCGGACGTATCCGGCGGCCAGGCCTCGCCGCGGATCTCGCTGATCTTCCCATCCTTAACACACCGGTTAATGACCACGACGTGCCTATCAGGCTGCGGCACATAGGTGGCGGTCACGCCCGTACAGCCGCGCTCGAAGAACGAAGGCATTCGAGCGATCTCGTGCCAGGTGCCTGCGTAGCGGGCCAGGTCGAGCTGCGGCACGACTGGCGGTGCGGTCGCGAGGGCGAGGGCGATCAGCATGGTCTTCATGGCACGGCCTCCGCGCTGGGCGCCAAGCGGAGCGAAGGCTTGCGCGAATCGACAGCACTCGGCCGGAGCACGTCGAAGTAGAAGCGGCGAAAGCGAAGCGTCGCGCGATCGGTGGCGACGCTTCGCTCCTCGGCGGGCTCGGGCACCTCGGGCGGCTGGCTCGATTCCACGATGGCCTGGTCCTCCTGGACGATGATCCGGCTGAACTCGTCGAAGAGCCGCACCAGCGGATTGAAGCGACCGAAGTTGCGCGTGCTGTTCACGACCATCCGGGTGCGCGCCGCAGAGATGGGCACGCACCAGACCCGCAGGGTGAGCTTGCGCTGACCGCCAATGGGGATGTGCAGCGACATGCCGTTGGGTCGGGTGAACTCGAGCGTGGCGCCGCTCTCGCGGCCGTCCATGGCCCAGTGGGTGCGGAAGCCGGTGGGCGTGTCCTCCACCGAGATGTCCATCTTCGAGTCGTCGCGGAGCTGCGCCCGCAGCTGGCGCCCGATGGTGCGGCGGTGCACCCAGGGCAGGTGCGGCGAGTCGAGCATGTTCTCCATGGCGCGCGTCCAGTGGCAGGACCAGTCGCGCACCAGGAACCAGCGCCGGTGATCGCGCGCCTCGAGCTCGGGGGGCACCTGCGGCTCATCCGGCGCGTCCGCCCCGAGCGAGGTGCGCACCCAGATGAGCCCGCCGCGCTCGCGCACCGGAAGGGCAGTTGCAAAAAGTCGTTCCCGCTTGGCATCGGGGTTCAGGGGCACGGTCGCGCATGCGCCGCCGGTCTGAAAGCGCCAGCCGTGAAACGGGCACTCCAAACAGCCGTCTGACGCGACCTTTCCGAGCGACAGCGCCACGCCTCGGTGCGGACATCGATCGAGCAGCGCGCCCACTCCGCCCTGCCCGCCGCGGAACAGCGCGACTCGCTCGCCTGCCAGCTCCACGGAGATGGGCTTCTTCTGGAGGCGAGCCGCGCGCTCCACGGGCGTCCAGACGTTGGCAAAACCTTCGAACATGCGCGTGCTCCGATTTCTCCTCATTGGATGAACGACCGGAGCGATCGTCTCCCGCGAACGCCTCGCGAAACTTCCGGCCGGCTGGCGCATCCAAGGCAGCCGGCTACACTTTCAGGCCAAGGAACCCCATGCGACCCACTGTCCTTGCGCTGGCCAGCCTCCTCGTCGCCTGCGGAAGCTCCGCGCCAACTTCGGGCTCGACTGGCACGACGGCAAGTTCGGGTGGTGCGACGAACTCGAATTCTGCGTCGAGCTCGAGTGGATCGTCGGGCGACTCGGGGGCTGCAGCCAGTTCGACTGCCTCCTCGATGGGCACGTCAAGCGGGTCCTCGGCCAGCAGCGACGGAAGCAGCTCCAGCACAGGCTCGACTGGCAGCGCCTCATCGACCAGCAGCTCGAGCGGCTCCACCGCCAGCAGCGGGAGCGGCTCGAGCACGGGTACATCGGGAGCGCCCGATCCGGCGATCGACGGGCCCTATTCCATCGGCACCTTGAGCGACTCGTACTCCGTCTCGGGCGAGAGCTCGGCGATCCCGGTGACCGCCACCTATCCCGTGAGCGGCCCGACCGCCGGACCGTTTCCAGTGGTGGTCATCGCGCACGGCTTCCAGATTCCGGCATCCGCGTACGACGGCTACGCGCACCGGCTGGCGACGTTTGGCTACGTGGCGCTCAATGCCGACTATCCCGCTTCATTGTTCTCGCCCAACCACGCGCAGGCCGCGCTCGATGTGCTCGGCGCGCTCGACTGGGCCTCGGCGCAGAACGCGAGCCAGACCAGCCCGCTGGCGGGTCTCGTCGACGTGCAGAACGCGGGGATCACCGGTCACTCGCTGGGCGGCAAGCTCTCCATCCTCGCCGCGGCCGAGGACACGCGGGTCAAGGCGGTGATCGCGCTCGATCCCGTCGACGACGCGAGCAACTGTTCGCCCGCCGCGTGCCCGTCGGCAGCGAGCCGCATGCCGCTCGCCGTGCCCACCGGCTTCCTGGGTGAGACGCTCGACGAGCAAGCCGGGTTCGGCGGCCAGGCCTGCGCGCCCGCGAATGAGAATTTTCAGTCGCTCTACGCGCTGGCCAGCACGCCGAGCCTCGAAGTGGACGTGCTTGGTGCGGACCACATGAGCTTCCTCGACTCCACGAGCGGCTGCCTGGTGTGCGGCTTCTGCCAGACCGCGACCGCACCGCAGCAGCAGGTGATCGAGCTCTCCCGCGCGATGGTGGCGGCGTTCTACGAGCGCTACCTCCGCGGCGACACGCGCTATGACGACTACCTCGTGGGAGCGACCGCCCAGCAGCGGTACGTGGCCACGAGCCAAGCCAGCATCGCCGCGAAGTGACGCGCCCAAAAAATCTGGGCCCGCCCCGCGCGAACGCGGGAGCGGGCCCAATTCACGACCGGTCAGAACCGGTCTCGCAACACAGCTCCGGAAACGGAGCGCTTCAACGTTGAGCTGTCAGCGGATTCGGCGTCTATCCCGCCTCCTTTCCCCAGGGCCGCTGCGCGGCACCCGAGCCCTGCGACGCAGGTGCGTGCGTCGCTTCTCACCGGCCAAAACAGCGAGCCCCGCGGTGCATTCCCACGCGCTTGACAGGTCGAAAAGCGGATCTACGTGATGGCCCGGGCGCTCCGAATGCCCAGACAAAAGGAGAACATGGACATGCTCAACGTGACGAAGTCGCAGACCAACGGAATCCCCGCGCGCGTGCCTGCGCTCTCTGAGGAGCTCGAGGCGTTTTCGCCGAGTCTGAGGGAGCTGTGGACGATCTTCGACCAGCCCTTTGCGTTCCAGCAGCTGGGCCAGGCCTGGGCGCCCATGGATGTGGCGGAGACCGCCGACGCGCTCGTGCTTCGGCTGGATCTTCCAGGACACGACCCGCAGCAGATCCAGGTTTCGGTCGAAGGCAGCACGCTGAGCGTCCATTCGGAGGCCCCACGGGAGACGCACGGCTCGGGGGAGCGGGTGCTGCATCGCGAGCGGCGCAGGACCGCGGTCTCGCGTTCCTTCGAGGTGCCGCCCGAGTTCGACCCCGGGAAGGTGGAGGCCCAATTCACCCACGGGACGCTCACGCTCACGGTTCCTCGCCGCGCGGAGCACAAGCCGCGCACCATCGAGGTGAAGGTCAAGGGCTAGGCGAAGCGGGAGCTCCTGCCGTGCGGCACTTCTTCGCCGCACGGCGCCCCGTTGGAGCCGCGACGATGAAATCGCTCGAGTTCGACCTGGCACTCACCTGCCCGCTCTGCGGCTGGTGTGCGCGCTCGCGAGCGCCGATGTTCGGCCACGCTGCCGACGGCGTGGCCAGCATGCTCGAAGAGCACATCGATGCTCAGCACGGAAGAAGCTCCGAGTCCTCAGCCGGCTCGCAACGAGCTTCGCGTCGGAGCGCTGCGGACGGCTAGACGCAGTTCTTGTCGGAGAGGCCGAGGGCGTTCCCGGCACGAGACTCCGCTGGCGAAATGGAACGCCGATGAGAGGAGGCCAACGCACATGAATTCGATGCTCGGGCGTCCGTGGGCGCTGCTTGCGATGTCCCTCGTCGTGCTGACCGGAATGGTCGCCGAAGGCGTCGCGGTGGCACGCGTGTACCAGGTGCTGCTGAGACGAGCCTCAGCCAGCGGGGCACCCCCTGCGCTCGCCGACCCGCGGAACCTCGCGAGCCAAACCGACGCCGCAGACGACCCGCCTTGGCCGGCTCCAACCTTCGCCTTCCACGGCGATCCCTTCGCCGAGATGGAACGGATGCAGCGACAGATGGAACGGCAGATGCGCGGCATGTGGACTGCGCAGGCTTCCTTCGGCCGTCCACCTCCGCTCCATCTCAGTGAGCAGTCCGATCGCTACGTGCTCACCGTCCAGGTGCCGGACGAGAAGGACGCCCAGGTGCGCGTCGATGCGGAAGCGCATCAGGTCACGCTGCGCATCGAGCGGCAGACGTCCAGCGGTCCGGATGGCGACGCCAATCGGCGCGCGACCTCGAGCCTGGCCTCGACCCAGTCTCTGCGATTGGCGCACGCCGTCGACGCGGACCACGTGACCATCGAGCGCAGCGGCGACACGATGACCATCAACCTGCCCAAGCTCCATGAGACCCGGGGCACCGTCATCTGAGCGGGTCCACGTGATCGGCCAGGCTCGGGCAGCAAGAGCTGGGACGGGTCACGTGTTGGCGACCCGGAGCCTCGGCGCATTCGGGAGCTCGGCGTGGCCATCGTCGTTGTCGGCGAGCAGGTGCGCCATGCGCTCGCGCTTCACCGCGAGGTAGCGCGCCGAGTACGGATTGGCCGGCACCACCACGGGCAAGCGACCCACGACCTTCACGCCCAGCGCCGTGAGCTTCTCGAGCTTGTCCGGGTTGTTGGTCAGGAGCTTCACGCTCTTCACGCCCAGGTGCTCGAGCATCGCCGCGGCCGCGTCGTAGCTGCGGCCCTCCACGGGCAGGCCGAGCCGCTCGTTGGCCTCGATCGTGTCCGCGCCCTTCTCCTGGAGCGCGTATGCGCGGACCTTGTTGATGAGGCCGATGCCTCGCCCTTCCTGACGCAGGTAGATGACCATCCCGCGGCCGGCGCGCTCGATGCTGGCGAGCGCGCTCTGGAGCTGCTCACGGCAGTCACACTTGAGCGAGCCGAACACCTCGCTGGTGAGACACTCCGAGTGCACCCGCACCGGCAGCCCGACGGCGCCGCGCAGGTCGCCTTTGATCATCGCGACGTGCTCTCCCGACTCGCCGTCGTAGGTGAACACCACCATCCGGAACATGCCGTGCTGGGTGGGCAGCCGGGTCTCTGCATGGACGGTCAGCTTGCCGCTCGTGATGGGAAGGGCCATGTCGTGCTCACCTGAGCTGTGGTTCGATGGGTTGGATGCACGAAGGAGCTTGCCGTCGCACCACGCGCGGTGACGTGGACGATGCGCGAGCGCGAGCGCGGCCCAAAAAACCGAAGGCCTCCCGGATCCGAGCGGATCCGCAGAGGCCTTCAAGTGGTCGGGGAGACAGGATTTGAACCTGCGACCCCTTGGTCCCGAACCAAGTGCTCTACCAGACTGAGCCACTCCCCGACACAGACCAAGCCGGCGGTCTTGTACTTTCGGCCCGGGGGCGTGTCAACCGCGCTGATCAGGCTCCCGCTCGCCTGCCCGCGCCGCCCAAGGGCCCGTCGACTGGCGCGGATCTGAAAGCCCGCCTGCCCCACAAAGGCCCGCGCATCCGCCTGGTTGGACGCGCGTTGTAAGCGGACCTGACAAGGGGACGCAACCGATTGACGGTCCGCGTCGATAACCGTGCTCCCGCTCAGCCGAAGGCCTGCCCATGTCCTCCAAGACCCGCTCGCTCACCCTGCTCGCCGCGCTGGTCGCGCTCGCGGGCTGCGGCCCCGACCACGGCGCGCCCGCGCTGCGCAACCGCGCCGACTTCACCCGCGAGGACGGCCTCACCGTCTGCGCCTCGGGATCAACCACCAAGGGCATCGACGTGTCCCAGTGGCAGGGCACCATCAACTGGACCAGCGTCGCCAACGCGGGGATCAAGTTCGCGTACATCCGCGTGTCCGACGGCACCGGCCACATGGATCCCGACTACTCGACGAACATGAGCCACGCGAAGGCCGCGGGCCTCATCACCGGCACGTACCAGTTCTTCGAGCCCAGCGAGAGCGCGAGCGCGCAGGCGCAGGTCGTGGTGAACGCGGTGGGCAAGCTCGGCGCCGGCGATCTGCCGGTGATGATGGACGTCGAGACCGCCACGCCGACCACCAGCGAGCTCAACACCTGGCTCTCCGCCGTCGAGACCGGCACCGGCAAGAAGCCCATCATCTACACCTCCAGCGGCCTCTGGAATCAGTGGTTCCCCAACGGCGGCTTCGGCACCTACGGCATCGACGTCGCCAACTGGGGCGTGTCGTGCCCGGGCATGCCCGCGGGCTGGAGCGGCTGGCAGTTCTGGCAGTACGCGGACAACACCAGCGTGTCCGGCATCTCGGGCAACGTGGACGGCGACTACTTCAACGGCGACCTCGCGGCGCTGCAGCAGTACGCGGGCGAGGCCGACTGCGGCGGCAAGCCCGACGGCGACTACTGCGGCGGCGACGGCCCCAGCGGCGACGCGAACTCGCTCTACAGCTGCACCAGCAACCAGGCCACGCTCATCCAGGCCTGCAACAGCATCTGCGCCAAGAGCGCCGCCGGCGACTTCTGCCAGAAGCCCATCCGTCCGCACGATGGCGCGGACGTGGACGGCGACGGCAAGGCCGACCTCTGCGCCCGCGACTCGAGCGGCGTCTCGTGCTGGCTCTCGACGGGCAACGGCTTCGGCGGCGCGATGACTGGCCCCGCGCTCTCGAACAGCAGCGGCTGGGGCGCGCTGGACTACTACGACAGCATCACCTTGGTGGACGTGGACGGCGACGGCAAGGCCGACGTCTGCGGCCGCGGGGTGGCCGGCGAGATGTGCTGGCTCGGCAACGGCTCCGGCTTCCCCAACGCCACCGCGCAGGGCCCGCTCACCGACGCGTCAGGATGGACGGCCGCCAAGTACCGCGACACCATCCAGTTCGGCGACATCGACGGCAACGGCAAGCAGGACCTCTGCGCGCGCGCCGCCGCGAGCTTCGAGTGCTGGAAGTGGAACGGCAACGGCTTCGGCACCGGCGTGACCGCGCCGGACATGGGCGATTCCCAGGGCTGGGACCAGGTGCAGTACTACTCGACCATCGTCGTGGCCGACGTGACCGGCGACGGCAAGGCCGACGTCTGCGGCCGCGGCTGGGGCGGCTTCGAGTGCTGGGTCTCCAGCGGCTCGGCGTTCACCGCGGTCGGCACGTACGTGGACGCGTTCAGCGACACCAACGGCGGCGACGCGGTGAGCGTGTACTCGACGATCCAGCTCGCGGACATCGACGGCGACGGCAAGCTCGACGTCTGCGGCCGCACCACCGCGGGCTACGAGTGCTACAAGGGCGACGGCACCGGCAAGTTCCCGACGCACGTCGCGGGCCCGGCGCTCAGCGACGCGCAGGGCTGGGGCGTGGCAAAGTATTTCTCGACGATTCAGCTCGCGGACATCAACGGCGACGGCAAGGCCGACGTCTGCGGCCGCGGCACCGCCGGCATCAGCTGCTGGCTCTCCAACGGCTCAGGCTTCCCCACCCAGATCACCGGCCCGGCGCTCTCCGATGCGAGCGGCTGGGGCGCCGGCATCTACGACTCGACGCTCACCTTCGCCGACGTGGATGGCGACGGCCGCGCAGACCTCTGCGGTCGCGCCGCCGCGGGCTGGCAGTGCTGGCTCTCCACGGGCACCGGCTTCAGCTCGACGTCGATCGTCACCTCGCTCTTGAGCGACAGCTCGGGCATGGACGGCCCGAGCTACGTGACCACGATCCAGCTCGCGGGCACCGCCTTCGGCCACGTGCAGACCACCACCACGACCTCGACGTCGACGTCGACAGGCACGTCGGGCTCGAGCGGCAGCACCGGCACCTCGACGACGACCAGCACCACCGGCACCTCGACGTCGACCAGCACCACGACCGGCAGCACGGGCAGCTCGACCTCGACTTCGACGACGGGCACCACCGGCACCTCGGCGTCGACCGCGACCAGCACCACCTCGACCGCGGGCAGCACCGGCACCAGCTCCACCACCGCCAGCAGCACCACGGGCACGACCGGCAGCCACTCGACGTCGACCACCGGCTCCACCGGCACCACCGAGGGCGGCGCGACCACGACGACCAGCACCTCGACGGGCGCGTCGACGACCGGCACCACCGGCGGCGGCTCGACCGGCCTCTCCACCACCGCCACCACCTCCACGGGCACGACCGCGAGCGCCACTGCGGGCGGCAGCACGGGCGGTTCGACGGGCGGCGGCAAGAGCGGCGGCTGCAGCAGCGCCGACGGCAGCTCCCTCTTCGGCCTGGGCCTGGTGCTCCTCGTCCTCCGCCGCCGCAAGAGCTAGCGACGACGATTCTTCGGCTGGGCTCGAGGGCTCCGCGCGCAGGCGCGGGGCCCTCGCGCTTTGCGGGCCCGACTTGACACGCGCCCGACGCGCGTGAGATTTGGGTAACCAATCGGCTACCCTTTTAGCCGAGCAAACGGAGACCCAAATGACCGCGAAGGATCTGACGCTCTCGTACGAGCTGTACCTGGCCGCGCCGGCCGCAGACGTCTGGAAGGCCCTCACCGACGGCGCTCAGACGGAGCAGTACTTCTACGGCACCCGGCTGGTGTCCTCGCTCAAGCCGGGCGCGCCGCTGCAGTACCTGGCCGGCGAGGCGAAGATGGTCGAGGGCGAGATCGTGGAGATCGAGCGCGGGCGCCGCCTCGTCGCTCGGCAGCGCTCGCTGTGGGACGAGAAGGTCGCCGCCGATCCCGCGTCGACCGTGGCCTGGGAGCTCACCCCCATGGGCGAGCGCGCGACGCGCCTCACGCTGGTGCAGAGCGGCTTCGCCAGGGAGACCGAGACGTACACCCAGCACGCCCAGGGCTGGCCGGTGATCCTCTCCTCGCTCAAGACGCTGGTGGAGACGGGCAAGCCGCTGGTGCTCCCCGCCCAGGCTTGACGGCGGCTGTCGGCGGGGCGATCATGTGCCGACCTGGTTACCCATCATGAGCCGAATCCTCGCCCACGCCGACGTCTACCGCGCCATCGCCGACCCCACCCGGCGCGCCATCCTCGACCGCTTGCGCGCCGGCGCTGCCCCGGTCAACGCGCTCGCGGCCGACTTCGACCAGAGCCGGCCCTCCATCTCCAAGCACCTGCGGGTGCTGCGGGATGCGCGCCTGGTGCGTGAGCAGAAGGTCGGCCGCGAGCGGCTCTACCAGCTCGATCCCGTGCCGCTGCAGCAGGTGGCGGGTTGGGTCGAGGGATACCGAAGCTTCTGGCTCACCAGCCTCGACAACCTCAAGCGACACCTGGAGCGCAAATGAGCTCTCCCAAGCGGGCCGCGCGCGCCGTGGCCGATCTCTCCGCCGGTACCATCCTCGCCGTGGTGGAAATCGAATCGCCCATCGAGCGCGTCTTCCAGGCCATCACCACCGCCGAGGTGGCGCAGTGGTGGGGCTCGCCGGAGGTGTACCAGGTCACCGAGTGGAAGGCCGACCTGCGCCCCGGCGGCGAGTGGCTCAGCGTGGGCAAGAACGCGAGCGGTGAGGCGTTCTCGGTGGGCGGCAAGGTGCTCGAGGTCGATCCGCCCCGCCTCTTCGTGCACACCTGGAAGCCCGCGTGGGAGAACGGCCACGAGACCACCGTCCGCTTCTCGCTGGAAAAGGTAGCCAACGGGACACGCGTCACGGTGCGCCACGAGGGCTTCGCGGGGCGCCCCGAGTCGTGCCAGGGCCACAGCGAGGGCTGGGAGCGCGTGCTGGCATGGCTGGGCAAGCACTTCTTGCCTGCCCAGCCTGCCGAGAAGCCGCTCAAGTACGTGGTGTTCTACGAGAGCGCACCCGACTTCATGACCAAGGTTCGCGCGCTCTTCCCTGCGCACAAGGCGCGGCTCGACGCGTTCCACGCTCGCGGCGAGCTGCTCTGGGTGGGCACCTTCGAGAATCCCGCCGAGGGCTCGATGGCGGTGTTCTCGAGCCGCGAGGCCGCAGAGGCCTTCGTGAGGGACGATCCCTTCGTCACCGGCGGCGTGGTGTCGAGGTGGACCATCCGCGGCTGGCGCGAGAGCCTCGCGTAGCCGATCGGCTACCCGTAGCTCTCCTGGTGCAGGTGCTTTCTCGGGACGCCCAGCTCCTGCAGCAGCGACACCGCGTTCTCCAGGAAGCGCGGCGCAGGCTTCTCGCCCTTGGCCAGCGCGGCCTTGCGCTGGTGGGTGGTGATGCCCGGCCCGCACACGAACACCTCGGTGCGCGACGGATCCGTCACCAGCTCCTTGAGCAGCTCGCCCGTGACGCGTGCGTGCCGGTAGTCGGGGCCGTGACGATGGGCTTCTGGATCCCGCGTGAGCAGGTGCACCACCCGCACCTTCTCCGGATGCCGGCGCGCGACGGCGTCGAGCTCGCTGCGGAAGATCACGTCGGCGTGGGTGCGGTTCGAATAAACAAAAATGTGACGAAGCTTCGACTCGCTGTGCAGCGCGTGCTTCAAGATGCTGAAGCTGGGCACGCTCCCCGAGCCGGCCACGATGTGCAAGACCACATCGGAGCGGGTCTCCACGTCGTCGGGGAGCACGTAGGTGCCCGTGAAGCCGGTGACCTCCATCGCCAGCCCCGGCGCGGCGGCGTGCACCAGCAGGGGCGAGAGCAGCGGCGGGTACGGCGTCTCTCCGGGAACGAAGAGCTCCTCCTTCACGGTGAAGGCCAGGCGCTTCTCGTGCGGCGCGCTCGAGAGTGAGTAGGCGCGCACCAGCTCGCTCTTGCCCTTCTGCTGCTCGAGGTAGCGCGTCATCCCCGAGAGCGCGTGGAACTGGTGCGGATTGATGGTGAGAAACTGCCCCGCCTTGTACGGCGGCGCGTGCGGAGCGAAGAGCTCCAGGGTCACCGTGTCGGCGGTCTCGGGGATCACCCGCGAGACGACCACTTCGAACTGCTCGATGTGCCGCGTGCGAGGCGGCGTCAGCTCGCTCATCAGCGCACCTCGAGCGGGGACCACTCCTTGCGGTGCGGCATCGTCTGCTTGATGTAGGCCACCGTGGCCGCGAGCGTCTCCTGAGGATCGCGCGGGGCGAAGCCGAGCTCGCGGCGGGCCTTGGAACTATCAATATAGAAATAGTGGTCGCCCATCTCGATGGCCTGCGGCGTGACGGCTGGTTTCGTCTTCCGCATCTCCGACCAGCGGTCCCACGCGAAGGCGCCGAGCCGATTCAGCTTGCTGGGCAAGCCCAGCTTGGGCGCGGGGATGCCGGTGATTCGCGCGAGGCGATCGAAGAACTCGCGCAGCGTCATGTTCGCGGCGCCGAGCAGGTAGCGCTCGCCGGGCTCGCCCTTCTCCAGCGCATTCGCGAACGCATCGGCGCAATCGCGAACGTCGACGAAGGAGAGGCCGCCCTGCGGCACAGCGGGGATCTCGCGATTCATGAATGCGAGGACTTCCGTTGTAGAGCTGAGGCGCTCGTCGCCAGGGCCGAGCAGCAGGCTCGGATTCAAAACAATCAATGGGAGCTGCTTGGCTTTGCAATATTCGAGAGCCAGCCGCTCCTCGAAGATCTTCGAGGCGTAGTACGGCCAACGCCCGACGACATCGATCGAATACGGATCCTCTTCGGTCGCGACGCGCTCTTCCTTGCTCACCCCGATGGTCCCGCTCGTTGACGCGAGCACCACGCGCTTCACCTTGGCAGCGTGGGCCTCCTCGAGGAGGCCGCGCGTGGCATCCACGTGCAGCGCGTACATGTCGCGCGCGTCCTTGGGATCCCACGAGACGCGGCCCGCGAGGTGGTACAGCACATCCACGCCCTTGAGCGCCGGCTTGAGCGCATCGCGATCGGTCAGCGAGGCCTGGATGATCTCCACGCCGGCCTTCTTCGCTTCTTTCGAAGTCGAGCGCTGCAGCAACTTCACAGTATGTCCGCGCTCGACGAGCAGCGGCCAGAGCGCGTTGCCCAGAAAGCCGGTTCCGCCCGTCAGGAGGACCTTCACGGTGTCTCCTTCGACGCCTTGCGCTTGGGCTTGTGCGGCTTCTCTTCCTTCTTCTCGGACTTCTCCGCCGCGTGCTTCACCCAGCCATTGGCGTGGCTGCCGTTGCCGTTGAGGTGCTTCCTCTCCACGCGCTCGGCCTTCACCGGCCGCGGCGGCGAGATGCCATGCAGCACCTTGCCCTGCGCCAGCGCGCGAACGGCCTCTTCGGCCGCGCGGGTGATCACGCGATAGGCCTCGCTCTTGGCGAGCCCCGCCACCCGCTCACGGTAGGCCTCGATGCGCAGGCTGGGCCCGATGCGAACGGTGAGATCCTTCGCGCGTGGCAGGAACGCGCCCTTGGGCAGCGCCTCGAAAGCGCCCTCGACGTACATGGGCAGGACGTCCACGTCGTGCTGCAGCGCCAGGTAGCCGAGCGTGGGCTTGAACTCGAGCAGCTCGCCGCTCTTGGAGCGTGTGCCCTCGGGGAAGATCAGCAGGTGATAACCCTGATCGAGCGCCTCGCCCGCGAGCGCCAGGCTCTCGCGCAGCGAGCCCTTGCGATCCATGGGGATCAGGTTCGTGAAGTTTTCAAAGTACGCGCGCTTCGCCGGCGTATCGAAGAAGTAGTCGCGCGCGGCCAGCGTCACCAGGCGCTCGCCCTCTTCGGCCAGGGCCATCTTCACCAGGCCCATGTCCAGGTGCGAGGTGTGGTTCGCAATCACCAGGTAATTGCGATTCTTTGGAATGTAATTCTTCCCGTGCAGGCGCACGTCGAAGAGCGACTCGTAGAGCACGCGCTGCCCGAGGCCGAGCAGCTTGCGACCCGCGCGCGCGACGCCCTCCGGCACCTCGATATCCTTCTCGCCCTCTTCCGTCTCCTCGGAGGGCAGGGCCTCGCGCTTCTCGAGCTCGGTGGGCTTGCCGCGCGCGCTCTTCACCACACGCGAGAGCTCGGCCACGGTGTTGATGTCGGTGAGATCTTCGATGGCCGGCAGCGGCACGCCCGCGGCCTCGAGGCCCACGCTGAGCTCGGTGAGCATCAACGAATCGAAGCCGAGATCGTTGAGCCGCGTGGTCGCCGTGACCGAGCCGCGAGGCTTCTGGGCCACCTCGGCGATGAGCTCGTAGAGCCAGCCATCGCCGGTGCTCTTGGCTGCCTCGTGCGACTTCTGCGCGCTCGACTGGGCGATCTTCTCCAGCTTCTTGAGCTCTTCGATCACCAGCTTGCGCTTCACCTTGCGCGTGGCGGTGCGAGGCAGCGTGCCATCCCAGAAGTGGACGACCTTCACCCGGCGGTAGAACGGCATGCCCGACGAGACGTCGCGGAAGTGCTGCTCGAGCTCGCGACGAACTTCATCGCGCGCGCGTTCTTTGTAGTCGGGCACGCAGAGGCACGCGACCTTCTCGCCGACGCCGCCCTCTTCCGGCAAACCGACAATCGACAATTCTTTAATATTGTCGTGACTGACGTACAGCTCCTCGAGCTCATCCGGGTAAACATTCTTCCCGTTGGCGTCGATGATGACGTCCTTCTTGCGGCCCACGAGGTACAGGTTGCCGTCGGCGTCGACGCGCCCGAGGTCGCCGGTGTAGAGCCAGCCGTCCTTCAGGACGGCGTCGGTGGCCTCGCGGTTCTCAAAGTACCCGCTCATCACGCTCGGGCCCTTGGCGAGAACCTCGCCGATGCCCTGGTCGTCGGCCTGATCGATCTTGATCTCGATGCCGGGGAGCGCGCGGCCCACGCTGCCCGCGATGCGCTTGTTCTGCACGGGCGTCACGGTGAGCACCGGACTCGACTCGGTGAGGCCGTAGCCCTCGGCGATGTCGAAGCCCATCGCGTGGAAGGCCTCGTGAACGTCGGGCGAGAGCGCGCTGCCGCCGGAGACGAGGTACTTCAGCTTGCCGCCGAGCTTGCGGTGCACGGGCCAGAAGAGGAGCTTGCCCACGTTCACGTCGAGCCGGTTGCGGAGGCCCGCGTTCACATCCATGAGCGTCTTGCTGGCGGCCTCGACCACGCCGGGCTTGGCCGCGAGCTCCTGGGTGATCTTGCGGTGCAGGAGCTGCCAGAGCGCGGGCACGCCGATCATCGCCGTGACGTTCGCGCTCTCCATTGCGTCGCCGAGGCGATCCGCGGTGAGCTCGTCCAGGTATGTAATCTCGGCGCCGCGCGAGATCGGCAAGAGCATGCCGCAGGTGAACTCAAAAGTATGATGCAGCGGCAGCACGCTGAGCACGCCGTCGCCGGGGCCGAGCTTCTCGAACACGCCCGCCAGCTTCGCCACCAGCGATGCGAAGTTGCGGTGCGTGAGCATCACGCCCTTGGGATTGCCGGTGGTGCCACTCGTATAAATGAGTGAAGCGACGTCATCGGGCGCGCCGTTCTTGAGGAGCTTGCACTCCGGGCCGCCTGCGAGCGCGTCCGCGAGGCCGACCACGTTGGTGCCCAGCCCGACCACGCGCAGCGCGGCCTGAAGCCCGGGCACCTCTTCGCTCACTTCCTCGGAGACGACGCAGATCTTCGCGTTGCAGCTCTTGGCGAGGTTGACGATCTCGCCCTCGGAGAGCTGGCTGTCCACGGGCACCACGGTGCCGCCGGCCTTGAGGATTCCAAAGTATGTGACCGGCCACTCGGGCCGGTTCTCCGAGACGATCATCACCCGATCGCCGCGCTTCACGCCCTGCGCGACGAGGAAGCGGCCCACGCGGTTCGCGTAGTCCTGCATCTGGCCGAAGGTGAAGCGCTCCTTCTCTTCGCCGCGGAACATGCGCAGCGCGGTGCGCTCGCGGTTCGCCTCGACGCTGGCCTCGAAGAGCTCGAGCAGGTCGCGGTGCGTCTTTACAGTATGAACGCGCTTGTTGGATTCGTCCTCGAGGCCGGGGAAGACCCACTTCTCCATGCCCGGCATGTGGACGTCCATCCAGTAGTCGCGCCAGAGATACTGATGAGGATTCCAGGGAATGCGCGCGACGTCGTCGGCAGCGAGGCGCTCGTACAATTCGCGCGTCGCGTCCGAGCGGAAGATGTAGCGGTTCTGCCAGATGAACGGCGCGAACAAGTCGATCAAGCCGACGACGGTGCGCGTCTTGGCCTCGACCTCGTCCAGCTCGTCGCGGGCGCGATCGAGCCAGGCCGCAACGCGCGGCGCTCCCCAGTTGGGCCGGTGCTCGTCGATGAGCGACTTGGCCTTCTGGGCAAACTTGTGAAACAGGGGCGCGCTGGTGGCGTTGAACTGCTGCAGCGAGACGCTCTGCGGCTCGAGGCGCGCGCGCAGGGTATTGGTGATCTTCGCGCCGGACTCTTTATTTCGATAGTACCGGCGGCGGTACAGACCGGTGAGCTCCACCACGCGCGGCGAGTGCAGCGGGTTCACGTCGCTGGAGGCGAGCTGGTACACGTGCTTCTGCTCGTTGCGAATCGCGGCCGCGGTGATGGCGATGAGCCCGCCGGCCACGAGATCCACCGGGATGATGTCGAGGATGACCTCGGGATTCGCGGGCCATTGGCGCTGGCCCTTCATGGCCATGAAGGTGAGCGGGGCGCTGGTGGTGAAGCCCTCGTTCCAGCCCGGGAAGGGGAAGCGCAGCGCGCTCTC
Organism: Deltaproteobacteria bacterium; assembly: GCA_018266075.1. Lineage (GTDB taxonomy): Bacteria > Myxococcota > Myxococcia > Myxococcales > SZAS-1 > SZAS-1. The sequence goes on from JAFEBB010000046.1 coordinate 43,362, forward strand.
CACGATCGACGGACGCACCGTGCACCAGCGCAGCCCGCGCGCCTCGGCCTTGGCCATCACCTGCTCGCCGAGTGATTTTGTATAAGTATAAGTATTCGGCCAGCCCCAGCTCTGGGCGCGCTCCATGCCGATGCGGGTGAGCTCCTGCATCAGCCAGAGCTTGCGCTCGCGGCCGATGGCGAGGCGCATGGCCTTCTCATCGTTCGGGTCGCGGCCTTCACTCTTGAGTCGCGCGATGGCGTCGGTGCGGAACTGCGCGGCCAACCGGTGATCGTCGGCGCGCTCGCGCGCCTGGGCCACGAGCTTGCGACAATCTTCAACTTCGGTATCGACGTCGAAGTCTTTACCTTCGAGCTCGTCGTGCTTGGGGAAGTAACCGAGAACGCTCTCGTCCTCGAAGACCTGCGCGCGGCCCGAGCGATTGCCGGCCACGAAGCACGTGGACACGTGAACCATGGGCGCATCCAGCGCGAGGCAGAGCTCCACGCCGTGCTGCACGCCGACGACGTTCACGTCGATGCCGATCTCCAGCGACGGATCGAACGACACCAGGCCCGCGCAGTTGATGACCGCGCCGATCTTGCCCTTCAGCTTCTCGACCTGCTCCGGCGTGATGCCCCACATCGGGTCGGTCACGTCGCCGGAGAGGATGTGGCACTTCTCCTCGAGGAACTTCTTCGCGCCCTCGTCGCCGTACTTGTCGCGCAGCGGCTGGAACGGCTCGCTCGGTGCAATCTTGGAGAAGAAGCGATCGTGCGCGTTGCCCGCGGATCCAGGGCGCACGAGCACGTGCACGCCGCCCAGCTTGGGGTAGCGCTCCAGCAGCATGGAGAGCGCCACCTTGCCCACGAAGCCCGTCGCGCCGGTGAAGAGGATGTGGCGGTCCTCGAGCGTCGCGGCGACGTCGAGGATCGGTTTGACGAGCGTCAGGTTGGCCACGGCAATTCCCAATTCAAATTAACTAACTGGTCACGTCCATCATCAAGATGGGCGGAGCGTGCATGTAGGCGATGGAGGCGTTGCGGCCCATGATCCCGCGGGCCATGTCGATGGCCTCGCTGAGGTTGTCGGCGCGGTCCCAGCCCATCATGGCGGGCACGTGCGTGTTCTCGGCGCCCGCAGCGATCACCTTGCCCACGTGCTGCCGGCCGTTCTCGCCCCAGTACCACATGTAGAACGGGTGAGCGCCGTGGTAGCTGTGGCCCTTGCGGTACAGGTGCACGTAGCTCGGGTTCTCGGCGAACTCGCGCTCATACTTATGAGCGAGCTTCATCGCGTCCGTGGTCTCCGGCAGGAGGCGATGGAAGAACTCGATGTACGGCGCGTGGAACTCGGGATCGAAGTCGTCGTAGCAGGGGTGGGTCAAGATCATCACCCCGCCCTTCTTCAAGAGCGGCATGCCACGATAGAAATTATGCAAGTACCCGAGGCCGGTGCACTGCACCAGCAGCGGGTTCATGATCGAGTTCACGTTGTACGGGCAGACGAACGGAACTCCATAAATCACGATGTCGGCCTGGCCCTTCACGGGCACCGCGTACTGCTTGAAGCTCAGGTCGAGCACCTTCTCGTGCACCGGCTCGGTGGACCCAGCCCAGACGCCGATGAGCTCGTAGGCCGCGGGCACCTTGAAGAGCAGCTCGCGCTTGGCGGCGCGCGGCATCTTCGAGAGCGCGTAGCGCATGCTTTGCAGCTTCAGCCGGTCGAACTCGGTGTAGTCCTCCTCCTTCTTCTGGAGGAACTCCATCTGCCCATCGAACATGCGGTTGTTCAGCACGGTCTCGATGTGGAAGACCTTCATGTTCTTGTCGACCACACGGCCGATGCGCTCGACGCTGGTGTTCAGCGCGGACGCCTTGGGGTCCATGTAGCTGTTCGACGCGCGGATGGTCTCGGGGTTGTGGTGCGCGCGCGTGGAGGCGTAGTTGCAAAGGCCGACGCCGACGCTCTTGTGCCCGCCGTCCATGGGCACGAGGTTAATGTTTAGGTAAATCGTGAGATCGCTCTCGGCCGCACGACGATTGACGGCAACCACTTCGTCGTGGCCCGTGCGCTCGAACTCCACCATGCCGTCGGGATCTTCGGCGTCGTGGTTGTAGTAGCGATCCGGGTAGTACTCGTCGAAGATCTTCGAGCCCACCATCCGCTTCATCTCGTCCGGCGTCATGCGCCGGTGGAGCGAGGTGGCGACGATGAGGTGGATGTCGTCGACGCCCGAGTCGGCGAGCAGCTGCAGCACGATCTCCAGCACCGTCTGGCGGATGTCGGGCGCACGCATCATCGGCAGCGGCAGCGAGATGTCGTCGAGGGCGATGGTGATCTTCATCCCAGGCCGAAGCATCGCGTGCAGCGGGTCCATGCTCTCGGGGTGGTTGATCGCCCAGCGGATGGCGGCCTTGACGTTGGGCACCGGCGCCAGCGGCGGCCGCGGGTAGATGATGCGCGTCCCCACGGGCAGGTCTTCGAGGAGGAAGTCCTCGCCGGAGTGGATCACCCGCGGCGGGCTCTTCTTGTCCTGGTAGACGATGTGGCTGTCTTCCTCGTAGACGGCCTTGAGGGTCTTGAGCGGGCGCATGGTCTGGTTTCTTGGACTAAAAAGTAAGAACTATCGAATATCGAGGATCGGCCACTCGTACGAGCGCGCGGTCGTCCGCAAGCGCATGTCCGGGTTGACCGCGGTGGGCCGCCCCACGACGGCCAGCATGGGGTAATCACTCATCGAATCTGTATAGGCGTGGCTCTTGTCGAGCTGCAGGCCGTGCTTCACGCAGTAGTCGCGGATGACCTTGGCCTTGTGCGCTCCCTCGAGCAGGGGGGGCATCACCTTGCCCGTGGCCACATTGCCCACGAACTGCATGCGGTTGGCGATGAGGTCGTCGGCCTTGAGGTGCCGGGCGAGCGGCTCCATGGTGAAGTCGAGCGCGCCCGTCACGAGCACGATGCGGCAGCCCGACTTGCGCGCCTCTTCGATCAGGTCGTAGCTGCCGGGGAAGATGGCGTCCTTGAGCACGTCGTCGAAGAGGTCTTGCGAGAGCAGCCGCAGCCGATCCTCGGTCAAGCCCTTGTACTCACGGTAGAAAGACTCGTTGAAGAGCTTGCGGTTGTACTTGTCGAGCGCCCAGAAGAGCGGGCCCTTGGCCATGCCGCGGACCACCCGCTTGGCGCTCTCCAGCACGGAGCCCGAGTTCACCGCGTAGTAGGCGTAGGCGTCGACGATGTTGGTGCGAATGAGCGTGCCGTCGACGTCGTAGAAAGCGGCCTTTTTGAAAGGCTCGGCCATGCGGTTTTCCTCGGGACAGGCGGGCTTCTAAGGGGGCCCTTGCCCGGCTGTCAATCGCTCGCGGCCAGCCAAGACCGCATGCCCCTTGCCGATTCGGCCAGATCCCGGGCCGCTCCGCCAGAAACCTGTACCAGCTGCTTGGGCGGTGCAGCCCCTACGCGCACCTACAACCGCCCAAGGGGCCACGAGATTTCGAAACTTGGGGCACGCAACCGACCATGCGTTGCGCTGATAATCCGATCAGCGAACGCTCACCCTCCCGAGGAGCGCCCCATGTCGTCCAAGGTTTCCGGTTCCGGTTCGTCGAGCAGCCAGCAGCAGATCGCCAAGATCAAGGCCGAAGAGCAGAAGGCTTTGGCCAGCCTGGCCGCGCAACAGAAGCAGATCGACTCGGTCATCTCCAAGGTCGAGGACGCCGCGCCGGCGGTGAAGAGCGTGGTGGAGGGCTTCAAGAACATCGTGGACCACCAGTTCTCGGTGGAGCGCTCGGCCATCGAGGCCAAGTACGCGGCGCAGCTCAAGAGCGCCACGCCGGCGCCCGCGAAGCCCACGCCCAAGCCTTCGCCGAAGAAGCCGACGTCGACCGGCGGCGACAAGACGCCCACCACGAACAAGGTGGACAACAAGCCGCTGCCCAAGAGCAACCAGCCCTTCATCAACGCGGTGGCGCCGGGTGCGGTGGCCGCGCAGGCGAAGTATGGCGTGCCCGCGTCGGTGACGATCGCGCAGGCGATCCTCGAGTCGGGCTGGGGCAAGAGCAGCCTGGCCAGCGCGGACCACAACCTCTTCGGCATCAAGGGCACGGGCCCGGCCGGCAGCGTGACGGTGCCCACCCAGGAGTACGAGAACGGGCACTACGTGACCATCAACGCGGCCTTCCGCAAGTACCACAACGACGCGGAGAGCATCGACGACCACGCCAAGCTGCTCGCGACCAGCGGCTACTACAAGAAGGCGATGGGCGATAAGGGCAACGCCAACAAGTTCGCAGATGATCTGACCGGCGTGTACGCCACGGATCCGCACTACGGCACGCAGCTGCAGCAGATCATGAAGCAGTACAACCTCTACCAGTACGATGACCCGAAGCTCGCAGGTGGCGCGGGCGCCAGCACGGGCAGCGGCAGCAAGCCCACGCCGACGCCCAGCAAGCCGACGTCGAGCGGCGGCACCAAGAAGCCGGCGGCCAAGCCGAGCAGCTACGTGGTCCAGTCGGGCGACTCGCTCTCGGGGATCGCGTCGAAGGTGGGCGTCTCGCTCTCCGCGCTGGAGAAGGCGAATCCGCAGATCAAGAACTTCAACCTCATCTACCCGGGCGAGAAGCTCAACTTGCCCGGCGGCTCGAAGTCGGGCGGCACGAGCAAGAGCGGCGGCACGAGCAAGAGCGGCGGCACGGGCGCGCCGGCGGCGGGCAGCAAGAACCCGGCGACGATCGCCCAGAGCTTCCTGAACGAGAGCGAGTACCAGCTGCAGCCCTCGGGCAAGCTGGACATGGACGGCTGGGTGCCCAAGACGGAGGACTGCGCGAACTTCGTGTCCGGCTGTCTGGAGAAGGCGGGCATCCTCACGCACAGCCAGCGCAGCGACAACGTGCGCGGCGTCTTCTCGAGCCTGGAGGCCAAGGGCTGGAAGAACACGCCGCTCAAGAACGCCAAGCCGGGCGACGTGGTGGCATTCGACGGTCCGAGTGGCCCGTACCAGCACATCGAGATCTTCTCGCACTGGGATGGCAACACGCCGGTGTTCATCGGCTCGAACAACGTGATGGCCGACGGCACGCAGAAGATCAGCTACGACGTGGGCGGCACCTGGGCGCACGCGTTCCACGTCCTGGCGCCGCCCGCTTAGTCGGCATGTGAGAAGGCCGCGAGTGGGTCATGGGCCGTCGCCCGAGGGGCGCCGGCAGGCTCGGGTGGCCCGGCTTTCCCAAATTGACGAAGCAGATACAGGTGCTTCGGGAACAGTGATCGTGACTGGTGAACCGTGAGCGGCCACCAGTCACGATTGCGTTTTTCATTTCGATGAAACCGATGCACGTGCTGCGCAATCGGGTCGTGCGCGCAGAACCGCGCGCATGATCACCGAGAACCAGTCACGTTCACTGTTCCCAAGGCACCCGTGCAGCCCGGGCACAGCAGGGGAACTTCGCATCCCTGGATCGGCCGTCCCGAGCGCCCCGCCGCCCCGCTGCGGGGCGCGATGGAGGGCGCTAGAGTTGGCCCATGGCTGCTGACAATCCCATGCGCCAGGCCCGCGCCCTCGAGGCCATGCTCAATCAGGAGCGGGCAAACGCCATGGGCCTCACCGGCGCCAAGCTCGAGCGCGAGCTCCGGGAGATGGACCGCCTGGCCGCCGAGCTGGCCCTCGCCGACGGCGCGACCGAAAAGAAGCTCCGCCGCCTCCACGAAGACGCCCGCCACGAAGCCGCGCGCCAGCTCTGGAACCTCATCGTGCAGCGCGAGGCCCTGGGCCTGAGCCGCCACGACGACGTCTACGAGCTGTACCGCGTGCCGCGCTCGCTCGTGCCCTCGCCGCTCTAGCGAACGAAACCAAGGGGGAAGAATGCGCGCTGTCATCCTCTCGGCGGTGCTCGCCTCGTTGCTCCCCGCCCGCGCCCGCGCCCAGGACGCCAACGCCGTGGGCTGGACCTCCGACGGCAAGCTCTTCGTGGTGGCCGTGCACGACGCCATCGGCAGCCCGGACATCGGCAACTACCAGCTGTACGACGCCCGCACCGGCATTCCCCAGGGCGACGGCGTGCCCGTCCCCGACTTCGCGCTCTGGAAGAAGGACCACCCGCTCGCGCCGCTCACCGCCGGCGCCAAGTCCGCCGACGGCAAGCGCGAGCTGGTTGCGTCGAGCGGCGGCGACTGGAAGGGCAGCCGCTTCATCGTCGCCGGCGGCACCGCGAAGATGATGGGTGATCCGGATCCGACCTACACCCAGCCCAGGATCCCACCGCCCACGAAGATTAACTTCTCGGTTAAGTCAGGCTCGACGACCACGCTCGCGCGCGAGCTCAAGTTCGAGCACCTGAACGTGCAGCAGGAGGTGGAGGCGGTCTTCTCGCCCGACGGCAAGCGGGTGGCGCTGCTCATCCACGACGTGGGCATCGGCGCGGGGCCGTCGGACTCCTACGAGCTCGACTTCGGGCCCACCGCCGGGCCGCGGGTGGAGTTGCTCGCGCCCAGGGGCTCGCCCGAGGAGGCCTTCACCACCAACGCCGCCAAGCTCGAGGCCGCCGGCCTGGTGCCCGTGGCCACCGACACCTCGCAGAGCGTGCATCCCAAGACCGTGGTCTACGCGGCGCCTGGCTTCGACGCCGAAGCCAAGAAGGCCGCTGCCGCGCTGGGCGCGACGGTGGAGCCGCTCACCTGGAAGCCGGGCTTCGACCTCGTCGTCGCGCTCGGCGCGAAGTGACTACTTCTTCAGCGCGCCCGCGAGCTCTTCGTACAGGTGGATCGCGCTCAGCGTGGCCTTCTCGAAGTCACCGAGGTGCAGGCTCTCGTTCTCCGAGTGCGCGTTGGTGTACGGGTCCTCCACGCCGATGAGCAGCGCAGGCACGCCGCCCAGCTCGCGCGCGAACGGCTCCACGAACGGGATGCTCCCGCCGCAGCCGATGGCCAGCGCCTCACGGTTGTAACCTTTTTGTAATGCGCGAAACGCGGCCTGGAACGCCGGGTGGCGGATGTCGGTGTACCAGGCGCCGGCGGCGGCCTCGGGCTTCACCGTCACCTCCACGCCCCAGGGGGCCGCGTTCTGGATGGCCTGGGTGAGCGCGTTCTGCACCCACTGCGGATCCATGTCGGGCACCAGGCGGATGCCCACCCGCGCCCACGCGCTCTCGTTGATGATGTTGCGCGCGTGCTCGCGGCTCGAGGCCTGGATCGCATTGATCGCCAGCGACGGCTGCCGCCAGTTCATCTCCATCGGGTGCCGGCCGCCGAGCAGCGTGGTGCCGGGCAGGAAGCCCGCCTGCTTGCGGAACTCGTCGCCGGTGAGCGGCAGCTTGGAGATGCTCGAGCGCTCCTCGGCGGTGAGGGGCTTAACCTTTTCGTAAATACCCGGGATGTTGATCGAGCCGTCGTCCTTGGCGAGCGAGGCGAGGATCTTCGAGAGCGCCATCGCCGCGTCGGGCACGGGGCCGCCCCACATGCCAGAGTGCAGGCTCTGCTTGAGGGCCTTGACCTCGACCTCCACGCAGACCAGGCCGCGCAGGGCCACGGTCACGCTGGGGATGCCGGTGTCGAAGTTGGCGGTGTCGGTGAGGACGATGGCGTCGGCGGAGAGCTTGCTGCGGTAGGTGCGCAGGAACTCCGCGAGGTGCGAGCTGCCCGCCTCCTCTTCGCCCTCGACGACGATCTTCACGTTGAGCGGCAGATCGCCGCCCTTGAGCCAGCTCTCGAGCGCGGCCGCGTGGACGATGATGCCGGCCTTGTCGTCGGCGGCGCCGCGGCCGTAGAGGCGGCCGTCGCGCTCGGTGGGCTCGAAGGGCGGGCTCTTCCACGCCTTCTCATCGCCCGCCGGCTGCACGTCGTGGTGCGCGTAGAGCAAGAGCGTGGGTTTCTTGGGATCCACGATCTTCTCGCCGAAGACGTAGGGGTGCGCGCTTGGCACCTCGAGGAGCTGCACGTTCTCGAAGCCGCGCTCCTTGAGCACCTTCGCCGTGGCCTCGGCGCCTTTGCGCACCAGCGCCGCGTCGAAGCCTGCGAACGACACGCTGGGGATGCGCACCAGCGTCTTCAGATCCTCGAGGTAGCGCGACTTGTTCTTGCCGTAGTGGTCGAGCGCGGTCTGCAGCGACATGCGAGCTCCTTCATCGACGAGGCGCGGAACATACGCGCTCGGCTATAACTCTGGAATGGGCTTCGGCGACACGCTCAAGACGCGCCTCAAGGACTGGACGTTCCGCCAGGGCGGTGCGGACCTGGTGGAGAAGCTGGGCAAGCTCGCGCCGGCGGCGAACGAGTACGGGGTGGATCCGTTCGGGTTCAACCTGGACTACACGCTCGCGGCCATCTCGCCGCTGCTCTGGCTCTACCGGAACTACTTCCGCGTGGAGTGCAAGGGCATCGAGCGCGTGCCGCAGGGGCGCGTGCTGCTGGTGTCGAACCACTCGGGCCAGCTGCCCATGGACGGCGCGATGATCGGCGTGTCCATGCTGGTGGAGGCGGATCCGCCGCGCGCGATTCGCGCCATGGTGGAGAAGTGGGTGCCCACGCTGCCGTACGTGTCCACGTTCATGGCCCGCTGCGGGCAGATCGTGGGAACGCCGGAGAACTGCCGGCGGTTGCTCGCGGCCGACGAAGCGATCGTCGTGTTCCCCGAGGGCGTGCGGGGCTTGAACAAGCTCTGGAGCCAGCGTTACCAGCTTCAGGACTTCGGCCTTGGGTTCATGCGCCTCGCGCTGGAGACGGACACGCCCATCGTTCCCGTGGCGGTGGTGGGCGCTGAAGAGCAGGCGATGGCGCTGATGGATCTGAAGCCGGTGGCGAAGATCTTCGGCTTCCCGCACATGCCGCTCACGCCAACCGTGGTGCCGTTCCCGCTGCCGTCGAAGTACCACCTCTATTTCGGCGAGCCGATCAAGTTCACCGGCAACCCCAACGACGACGACGTCGTGCTCGAGCAGAAGGTGAACCAGGTGAAGAGCGCCATCCAGGCGATGCTCAACCAGGGTCTGCGCGAGCGAAAAGGCGTGTTCCGCTAAACCTTTTGGTTAATTGGTCTGCGGCGCCACGGTGGCGTAGAGCCGTCCCTCGGCCGCAGCCACTTCGACCTGCCGCGTGGCCAGGTTCGCCCGCGCCTGCGCCAGCGCGCTCGCGGCCAGGAAGCGGTTCGTATCGGCCTGCGAGAGCTCGAGGTTGGTGGCCGCGCCGCCGGCAATCGCGCCTTCGACCTGCTTCTTCGCCTGATCCGCGAAGTCGAGCGCGGCCTGGGCTTGCACCATTGCGGCCTGCGCGGCGGTGACGTTGGCCTTGGCGCCCTGCCAGTTCGCGCGCGACTTGGCCCGCGCGGCCGTGAGCGCGGCCTCGGCCTGCGCGAGCTTGGCCTCGTCCTCGGCGCCGTTCGCGTAGCGCTGGCCGCGGTCGTACAGCGGCAGCGTGGCGGTGACGATGAGGTCGTAGCTGGTGTTCTTGCCGCTGAAGCCCGCGTTCGAGTTGTAGTTGCCCTTCGCGACACCCGCGACGGTGGGCAGCCACGCGAAGTGATCGTTCTGCAGCGCCTTGCGCGCGGCCTCGACGCCCGCCTCCGCGCTCTGGATGGCGTACGTCTGCTGCCAGGGCTCGCTCGCGTCCTGCGCGGGGGTGCCGAAGCTTGCATCAACCTGCGCAACCGGCGCGACGTCTTCGCCGGTGAGCTCCACCAGCGCGGCCTGGAGCGCCTGCTGCTGGCCTTCGAGCGCGGCGATCTGCGCGCGCGACTGCGCGACCTCGCTCTGCGCACGCGAGAGCTCGATGGGCAAGCCCACGCCCGCGTCGACGCGATGCCGCGCCTCCTGCTCGCGCGCCAACGCGGTCTTCTCGGCGTCGCGGGCAGCGGCGAGCATCTCTGAAGTCGCGGTCTGCGCGAGGTAGGTGCGCGCGGTGGCGAGGAGAATCTGCTCGCGCGCGTCCTGCGCGCCGAGCGCCGCGGCCTTCGCGCCAGCTTCGGCGGCTGGAATGAGGAACAGACCCTGCGGGGAGAACAGCGGCTGCACGAGCTGGAGCGTGGCGTAGGCGCTGTTGCTGGCGACGATGTCGATCGGCGCAGGAATCACGGCTGGATTTGGCTTGCCGAGCCCGTACGCGTAGCCGTCGAGCTGAACAATCTGGTTAAGATTGAAGCTCTGCGGCGCGGAGGTGTGATCGAACGTCGCCACCTCTGAAAGATCCGGCTGCCACGCGGTCCACGCCTTACGAATGCCGGCCTCGGCGACCTTCGCTTGGGCCTGCGCCACCGCGAGATCCGGGCTCTGCTTCGCAGCGAGCGAGAGCGCTTCTTTCAACGAGACGGGCCGAGGATCCGCGAACGCCGTGCTCGCGCTCAGCGCCGCGAGGATCACCATCGCTCGCTTCACGACTCACCTCCCACCGTCGCGACGTGCGTGGTCGGCGTCGGATCCGGATCCGGCTTCTTCTTCCAGAACATGAACGTGCTCAGGCCGAACTTCTCGAAGCCGTAGAAGATGACGGGCACCACCAGCAGCGTGAGGAACGTCGAGGTGATCACGCCGCCGATGACCGCGATCGCCATGGGCGCGCGGAACTCGGAGCCCATGCCCTTGCCGAGCGCAGTGGGCAGCATGCCCAGGGCCATCGCGGCCGAGGTCATCAGGATCGGGCGCAGGCGGCGAGGGCCGGCCTTGAGGAGCGCGGTGCGCAGGTCGTCGCCGGCGCGGAGATTCTGGAGCGCGCCGTCGACGAGGAGGATCGCGTTCTTTGTGACGAGTCCCATCAACAAGATCACGCCGATCATCGCGCCGAGCGAGAGGTGGTTGCCGGTGACGAGCAAGCCGAGCAGCGCGCCGATGAGCGCGAGCGGCAGCGAGACCATGATCGTGAAGGGGTGCTTGATCGATTCGAACTGCGACGCGAGCACCATGAAGATGAAGATGAATGCGAGGCCGAACGCGGCGCTGAAGGCCTGGTTCTGCTCGTCGAAGGTCTTCACCTGGCCGTCCCAGACGACGCTGTAGCCATCCGGCAGCGGGTGCTCGGCGAGCTTGGCGCGGAGCACGTTCACCACGTCGCCGAGTGCTGCGCCGCCGCGCAGACCGCCCGAGACTGCGACCTGGCGCTCGCGCGCCTCGTGCTCGATCACACTGGCGCCGTCTTGCAGCTTCACGTCGGCGACGTCGCCGAGCTGCACGCGGCCCGCGGGCGTGAAGAGATCCAGGTTCGAGAGCCCGCGCGGATCCGCGGTGTCGAGCCCAGCGATGCGCACACGGATCTCCGTCTCGTCTTTGCCTTCGCGCAGCTTGGCGGGCACGTCGCCGAAGAGCGCGAGGCGCAGCTGCTGGCCGAACAAGCCCGCGGTGAGCCCGTACTCTCCGGCGCGCGTGCGATCCAGCGTGGCCTGGAGCTCGGGCTTGGGCGGGTTGTCGTCGACCTTCACGTCTGCGGTTCCGGGAATGCTCGCGAGAATTCCCTCGATGGCGCGCGCGTGCTCGCCCACGACCTTCAGGTCCGGCCCGATGACGCGCAGGATGATCGGCTGGAAGTCGCCGAGGCCTTCGATCACCGGCGGATCCTGGAGCGTGACGCGCGTGGCCGCGAGGCCGTCGTTGAGCCGGGTGCGCGCGTCGTCCTTGATGGCGAGGATGCCGCGGGTACGCGCCTGCTTCTCCGTGGTGAGCACGCGCAACTTCACCTTGTTGATCTCCGAGTTCGGCCCGACCACGGCGTACACGTCGGTGACCTCGGGGATGCTCTTGAGGATCTTCGTGGCCTGCTGCGCGCGCTCGACGCTCAGCGCGTAGCTCGACTGATCCGGCAGCTTGAGGTCCGCGATGAACTGCGCGTGGTCCTCGGCGCTCATGAACTCCGCGCCCACCTTCTTCGCGGCCATGATCGAGCCCGCGAACGCGAGCGCCACCAGCCCGAGCGTGATGAGCTTGTGATCCAGCACCCAGCCCAGAAGCCGCTCGTACGCGCGCTCCAGGCCCTCGAAGCCCGCGCGTAGCATGGCGAAGAACGCGTTCTCCTTGCGCACCTCGCCCGGCTTGTGCGCCTTCACCAGCCGCGCCGAGAGCATCGGATCCACGGTGAAGCTCACGAAGAGCGAGATGAGCACCGCCACGGAGATCGTCACGCCGAACTGCCGGAAGAACTGGCCCACGATGCCGGGCATGAAGGCCACGGGAACGAACACGGCCACGAGGGTGAGCGTGGTGGCGAGCACCGCGAGGCCCACGTCGCGCGTGCCTTCGGCGGCGGCCTTCATGGGCTCTTCACCCATTTCCAACCGATGCGTGATCGCTTCGCGCACGACCACCGCGTCGTCGATGAGCAGGCCAATGGCGAGTGAGAGCGCCAGCAGCGTCATCTGGTTGAGCGTGTAACCAAACAGGTACATCACGAAGAACGTCGACACGACCGACGTCGGCAGCGCGAGCGCGCTGATGAAGGTGCCGCGCGGATCGAGCAGGAACAGCAAGATGATCACGATGGCCATGAGGCCGCCGAAGACGAGCGCGATCCACACCTCGCGCGCGTTCTCGCGGATCAGCGACGACTGATCGATCAGCAGCGACGTATGAAAGTCGTGACCGAGCGCGGGGCCCATCTTCTCCAGCGACTTCTTCACCTGATCCGCGACCTGCACGGTGTTCGAGCCGCTCTGCTTCACCACCTCGATGATCACCGCGTCGCGGCCGTTCAAGAGCGCGCCGGTGCGGCGCTCGGCCGTTCCATCGGTGACGGTGGCGAGCTCCTCGAGCTTCACGCGTGCGCCGTTGGCGGCGGTCACCATCGGCATCTGGCGGAGCGCATCGACGTTGGGCACCTCGCCCAGGCTGCGCACGGTGATCTCCGTCGGCCCGAGCGCCACGTGACCTGCGGGCACGTTCACGTTCTCCGCGGCGATGCGCTGATCGATCTGCAGCGGCGTGAGCCCGGCGGCCTTGGCCTTCGCGGGATCCACATCGACCTGGATCTCGCGCACGTCACCGCCGACGACGTGCACGTCGGCCACGCCGTCGACCTGCTGCAGCACGGGCTGGAGGTCGTCTTCGATGAGCTTGCGCAGCTGCTGACTCGAGAGGTTCGCGCTCGCGGCGTAGGTGAGGATGGGCTGCGCGCCCACGTCGAAGCGCGCGACGATCGGCGGATCCGCGTCCTTGGGCAGCTTGCCCGCGGCGCCGGCCACCTTGTCGCGGACGTCCTGCACCGCGCGGTCGAGGCTCTCGCCGAGCTTGAACTGCACGAAGAGCACGCCCGCGTTCTCGCGCGAGAAGCTGTGGATCTTGTCGACGCCGCTGATGCCCGCGCACGCGTCCTCGAGGGGCTTGACGACTTGAGTCTCGATTTCGCCGGGGCCCGCGCCCTTGTAGACGGTGGTCACGGTGACGAACGGGAAGTTCACGTCTGGGAAGAGGTCGGTGCCCAGCCGCTGCAGACCCATGGCGCCCAGCACCACCATGCAGAGCGCGACCATGCTCGTGAACACCGGCCGGCGAATGGCGATCTCGGAGATGCCCATCTTGGGCTCCTGCGTCGCGGCGCGGGTTCCGACGCGACTTGAAGTGCACTTCAACTGCAGCCCGGAGCCTCAATCGGCTCCGGAGAACTCAGCTCGAGCTCGTCGTGGCTTCAGCGCGCTTCGGCGCGGGAACCTGGAGCGAGCTCCTCGGGCGGCGCGTCGATGACCTTCTCCAGCGGGTTCGGCGCGCGCACCACCACCTGCGCACCCGAGCGCGAGAGCACTTCCACGTTCACACGCTGCACGGCGCCCTGGTCGAGTACGAGCACGTGGTCGCCGCCGGCCATCGCGAGCGCGGTCGCGGGCACCACCTGCGCGCCGGCTGCGCCATCGACCGGGAGCCGCGCCCGCGCCAGGGTGTGCGCGGTGAACCGGCCGTCGGCGTTGGGCACCGCGAGCTCCACCGGGATGCGGTGCGTGGCGGTGTCCGCCGAGGGAACGACCACACGCACCGCGGCATCGCTCGTCTTGCTGGTGCTGCCCACCGCGTCGACGCCGACCTTCTGGCCCACGCGCAGCCCGCGCGCTTGGCCCTCGCTCACGGTGATCTTGAGGATCAGCGGATCCAGCTGCTCGAGGGTGAAGAGCGGCATGCCGGGCGCGACGGTGGCGCCCACCTGCTCGGGCGCGTCGATGATGGTTCCGGCGAACGGCGCGCGCAGCTCGTGGCGCGCACGCGCGGCCTTGGCCTGCGCGAGCTGGGCCTTCGCGGCCTCGAGCTGGGCCTTGGCCGCCGCGGCGCCGCTCGAGGCGCCCTGGTTCTGCATCTCGCTGGCGCTGCCCGAGTTCTTGAGCTTCTCGGTGCGCGCGGCGACGTCGGCAGCGTTCTCGGCCTGGGCCTGCGCGGCGAGCACCGCGGCGCTCGCGGCGGCGACCTGCGCGTCGGAGATCTCCGGATCCAGCTCGCCCAGCACCTGGCCGGCCTTCACGGTGTCGCCCTTCTGGACGCGCACCTTGGCGAGCCGGCCGCCCACCTCGAAGCCCACCTGCAGCGCCTTGGCGGGAACGAGGTTGCCGGTGAGCGCTTCTCCGGCGAGTCCGTCGGCGGGGCGCACCGCCACGAGCTGCACGCGGGGCACCGCCGGGGCAGCCGCGACCGTGGGCTCGGCCTTGGTCTCGGCGCCGGAGCGGCTCGAGCCGAAGATGAAGTAGCCGCCCAGCGGCACGGCGACGAGCGCGATGAGCGCGATGCGGGTCCCGGTCTTCATGCGTGGCTCCGGAGCGAAGTCTTCGAGTTCTTCTTGGCGCGCGCAGGGGCCTCCTGCGGGTTCAGCCCTTCGTGGATCATGCGGTGCAGGTTGTTGGCGAGCGCGCGCAGGTCGGGCTTCTCGGTCGCGGCGATCATCCGCGTGGCCACCAGGAAGTAGGTGCCGACGATCATCTCGCCCACCATTTGCGGGGGGATGTCGTCGCGCGAGCAGCCGGTGCGCTGCAGCTCCTGGCACTGCTCCTCGATGCGCTTCACCTCGTGCTCGAGGATGGCCAGGAGCATTCCCTCGAACTCGGTGCCGCCCGCTCCGCGCAGCAGCGTGGAGAGCGTCAGGCGGTGCTTCCAGAGCAGCTCGAGCGTCTTCTCGTCGAGCTCGATCTCCAGGCGCATCAGGTCGCGGTACCGCGCCGAGCTCTGCCTCACGTCGCGCGCGGTGAGCTGGCCGCGCTCCTTGAAGAAGGCGGCGTTGCGCGCCAAGCGCTCCGTGTCGGCCTCGGCGAGGTCGTTCATGAAGCGGTTGAGCAGCTCGCGGAAGGCGTCTTCCTTGGTCTTGAAGTGCAAATAGAAGGCGCCCTTGGAGAGGCCCACCGCCGAGGTGAGGTCCTCGATGCGGGCCTTGAGCAGCGAGCTCCTGGCGAAGCCCTCCGAGGCCGCCTGGAGCAGCGCTTCGCGGGCGTTGGGATCGGCAGGTCGAGCCATGGCCGGGTTTCTAACCCGCGGGTCAGAAACTCCGCAACCCATTATTGACCCGCAGGTCAGTTATGCCCCAAGAAGGTGACCCGCGGGTCAGTAACTGGCTGGATCGCCGTGGTCCCGACGCCCCAGATCTCGCCCCAAGGCCGTCCGAGCGGGTGCTATAGAGAGCGCGGCATGCGCCCTGCGGTCGTCATCACAGGCATCTCCGGAAACCTGGGCCGCGCGCTCGCGCGCCTCCTGCACAAGTCCGAGCGGGTCATCGGCATCGACCGCCGCCCGTTCCCGGGCAAGCCCAAGGACATGGAGGTCCACCAGCTCGACATCCGCAAGAAGAAGACCGAGGACGTGTTCAAGCGGGGCAGCGTGCGGGCCTTGATCCACATGGGGATCATGCACGACCCGCGCATGAGCTCGGGCGACCACCACACCTTCAACGTGATGGGCACGCGCAACGTGCTCGACTACTGCGCGAAGTACGGCGTGAAGAAGGTGGTCGTCCTCTCGAGCGCGAACGTCTACGGCCCGAGCCCCGACAACTCCAACTTCCTCACCGAAGACGCGCCGCTCATGGCGAGCCAGCGCTTCAGCGATGTGCGCGACCTCATCGAGGTCGACATGTACGCGCAGAACTTCATCTGGCGGCACCCGGAGGTGGAGACGGTCATCCTCCGGCCGGTGCACATCGTGGGGCCGGCCATCAAGAACGCGCCCTCGAACTACCTGCGGCTGCCGCGGCCGTGGGTGATGGCGGGCTTCGATCCCATCGTGCAGCTCATCCACTTCCAGGACGTGTGCCGCGCGGCGCAGCTGGCGCTCAAGCCGGGCGTGCGTGGCGTGTTCAACATCGTGGGGCCGGGCGAGGTGCCGCTCTCGTCGATCTTCCGCGAGCTCGGGCGCCGGCCGGTGTCGGTGCCGCACCCGTTCGCGCGGCCGCTGCTCGACCGCCTCTTCAAGCTGCACCTCACCTCGTTCCCACCGGGCGAGCTCGACCACATCCAGTTCCTCTGCAACGTGGACGGCACGCGCGCCGTGAAGGAGCTGGGCTGGACGCCGCAGTTCAGCCTGCGCGAGACGATCCGCGCGGTGAACCCCGAGTAGTCCGCAACGGCCTCTGTCGGGTGCGCAACGGCTGCCAGGCCTGATCTGGCCGCCGGCCCTCAAGATCTCGGCTGGCTCCGATGTAGGTCCTGACAGGGATGTCGCAACCGGCCTGTATCTGGCCTCGGTGACAGCCGTCACGCAGTGGTCGAAAGCCCAGTGTGATCGACGACTTGCCCAGCAGCCTTCGGGGTGGCACGTGGGCTGCTCTAGTCCCTGTCATACGGCGTTCGCGCAAGGCTGAAGCTCCAGGCCCGCCCGACGCACCGAGTGTAGGGGGCTGGATTGGCCAGCACCCGACGCCCGCTGACCCGGCCGGCCCCGGGCCAGCGGGCGGTTTTTTTTCCGGGGTCCAGGCTCGAGCCGCGCGGCTCGCCGGACCTAAAGCTTCGGCAGCAGCGTCTGCGGGAACGAGCGCGCGTCGACCTTCGCGTACACCTGCGCGATCTTCCCGTCAGGGCCAATCACGTACGCGATGCGATTGGCGTACTCCGACTTCGGATCCGTCGTGGCGCCGTAGGCCAACCCCATGCTGCGCGTGGTGTCGCAGAGCAGCGGGAAGGTGAAGCCGAACTTCTCCGCGAAGGCCTTGTTCTCGGCAGGCGTGTCGAACGAGACGCCAAAGATGAGCGCGTTCTTCTTCTGGTACTCGGCGTGGAGGTCGCGGAACCCGCAACCCTGGACGGTTCAGCCCGGGGTGTCGGCCTTCGGGTAGAACCAGAGCACCACGTTCTTGCCGCGCAGTGCGGAGAGCTTCACGGTGTTGCCGAGGTGATCCGGCACCGTGAAGTCGGGGGCTGCGTCGCCGACCTTGAGCATGCGTGCGCTCCTTCCCCTTCAAGGCTCGCCCGGCGTTTCGAAGCAAGGCAAGCACATTCGCTTCCCCGCGAGCGAGAATGCGCGCATGTCCAGCCGCCGCGAGCTCGAGCTGCGCTATCCCCAAGCGCCCACGCCCTTCGCCGAGCGCGTGGCCCGCGTCGTGCGCGCCATTCCCAAGGGTCAGACGCTCTCGTACAGCGCCGTGGCCTCGTATGCCGGGCGGCCAGGCGGTGCGCGCGCCGTGGTCCGCGCCCTGCATTCGCTCGAGGACGTCCCCTGGTGGCGGGTCATCCGCGCCGACGGGACCATCGCGCTCGAGGTCGAGGTCGAGCAGGGCAAGCGCTTGCGACGCGAGGGCGTGAAGGTGGAAGGCCGGCGCGTCGTCGCGAAGAAGAAGAAGAAGAGAAAGAAGCGATGAACGTGAATGCTCGCGGGTCTGTCGCTCGAGAACGTCATCGCCGGCTGCCCAAGTGCCTCGCGATTGGCGCAGGCGCGACGATCGCGGCCGAGAAGCTGGCGCTCGTCTAGCTCCAATGCCGATCAGTTAAGGCGGCTGGGCAATCTGGTGCAGATGGATCATCGTGC
>JAFEBB010000047.1 GCA_018266075.1 Deltaproteobacteria bacterium
TGCGTCGTCACGTGCCTTCGGGCACGCTCCTCCTCGCTCCTCGACCTCGCCGAAAGTTCCCGGCGCGATCCGAGGTCGCCCCAACCGATCTCTGGGCTAAGTCAGGGCGACTTTCGACCGAGCTTGACCTGGACCTTCTGGTCCTTGCGAGCGCTCACGAACACGCGGCGATCCGCGGGCTCGTAGCCCGCGAGCTCGAAGCGCATGTCGTAGGTGAGCCCGGGGCGCACGCGGACGCTCACTGGCGTGCTGCCAAACGAGCGCTTCTCCACACTCACCTCGGCGCCGGGCGGATCCGACTCGAGCCGCACGGAGACGATGGACGGATTGTCCGGGCCATCGTCCAACACAGCGGCGACACCGGCATCGCTCTCCCCTGCATCGACGACTTCAGCGACACCCGCGTCGACGGGATCGGCTGCGCCAGCATCGGCGCCGGCGTCGTTCGCTGCCGACGTGGTCGTCGACGCGAGCACGGTGGCGCCCGCGTCGTCATGCGCCTCGAGCTGCGCTTGGACGGCCGCGGGCGGAAGCTCGTCCTGCTCCTGCTCGGCCTCGCGGTCCTGCGCTTCCTCTTCTGCGGACTGCGGCTGCGGATCGGCCTGCGCTTCTTCGGCCGACGCCTGCGGACGCGACACGCGGAGCCAATCCGGGCTGTACAGCGCAAGCCCAAGCGACGAACCGGCGAGCAGCAGCACCACCGCGAACACGCGATCGCCGCGGAAGGGCTTCGCGGGCGCTTCCTTCAGCGCAGCGGGCGGCGGAGGCGGCGGGGCCTTGCGCGCGGAGAGCTCGTCGAGCACCAGGTTTCCGTCGACGCTGAGGATCTGCGCGTCGCTCACCTCCATCGGCGGCAACGAGAGCTTGCCCACCGGCGTCAGCCCGGACTTCTGTGCCAGCTCGCTCAGCCACTTCTTGAGCTCGGTTTGCCCCGCGGGCTCGAACGAAGTCCGCGCGAGCTTCTCGATGCGCTCGAGCATCTCTTCGGCGCTGGCGAAGCGCTCGTCGCGGTCGCGCTTCATCGCCTTGAGGATCAGGTTCGAGAGGTCGTTGTCCACGCCTTCGGCGGCTTCGTCTGGCGTGGTGAACCGCGCTTCCTTGGTGCGCAAGAGCGACTCGAGCTCGGTCTTCGCGTCGAAGGGCCGCTTGCCGGTGACCATCAGGTACAGCACACAGGCCAGGGAGAAGAGGTCGCTGCGGCCGTCGATGGGCTCGCCGTCGGCCTGCTCCGGCGACATGAAGCCCACCTTGCCCTTGATCATCCCGGTGACGGTGCGCTCGCGCTTCTCGGATGCGGTGGCGATGCCGAAGTCGGTGAGCTTCACCTCGCCTTGCTCTGAAACCAGAATGTTATGCGGGCTCACGTCGCGGTGGACGATGCCCAGGCTCTTGCCGCTCTTCGTCTTGCCGTGCGCGTAGGCGAGCGCGCGGCAGGCCTCGGCGGCGATGTGGAGGGCCAGGTTGTGGGGCAGCTTCACCCCGTGGGCCTGGGCCTCGCGGAGCACGCGGTCCAGGTCCCAGCCGTCGACGAGCTCCAGGATGAGGAAGTCGCGTCCGCCGGCGCTGCCCAGGTCGAGCACCTGCACGATGTTGCTGTGCGTGAGGCTCATGACGATGTGCGCTTCGTCGACGAGCTGGTTGCGGAAGCTGGGGTCGGCAGAGACCGCCGCGCGGATGGCCTTGATGACCACCGGTCGCGCGAAGCCCGCGGCGCCGTGCTGCATGCCCAGGTAGAGCTCGGCCATGCCGCCGTCGGCGAGCTTGCGCACCACGGTGTAGCGGCCAGCGCCAGGCATGACCGACCGATATCAGCACACCCGCCCTGACCGGGCCAGCCGCGCGAGGGGGCGGACGCCCGGTCGAGAAGCTTTCAATGCCAATGTTCGGACGCGCCGACTCAGTAGCTGGTGAGCCGCAGCGGCGCGGCGGCCTGGGAGCCGGCGTCGTCGACGGGCGTCTGAACGTTGTCGTTGGCCACAGCCTGGGTATGGCAGCCGTTGCAGTCGCCGTTGAGCGGGCCGTAGCCGGCGTTCGGAGGCGGGCCGCTGCCGCGCCAGCCGATGGTGGCACCCGCGTCGCCGATGCGGTTCAGGCCCATCCATTCCCAGCCGTGCGCGCCGTGCATGTAGCCGCCATCCGGATAGCCGCCGTCGACGTCGGGGTTGAAGCCGCCGCCGCGTTTGACCATGGCGTCGATGGTGAGGCCCGCGTGGATGCCGAACGTCTGGCTCTCTTTCACGAAGATGGTGCCGAGCGGCCAGGTGGTGCTGCCGTGCGGCGGGAGCTGGTTCACGTAGACGTAGCGGGTGCCCTCGCCGGTATCGCCGTCGGGGATCGTGACGACGGTCCAGGTGAAGTAGTTCTCGATGTCGGACGTGACGGCCACGAACTCCGGGCCCGCGTCGACCGGTCCGGCGTCGGCGGGCCCAGCGTCGGTCACCTCGCCCGCATCGGTCGTGGGGTTCGACTTTCCGCTGCACGCGGCGACGAACACCACGCACGCGCCAATCGCCAACCGCTTCATGATCC
This sequence comes from Deltaproteobacteria bacterium, assembly GCA_018266075.1. Lineage (GTDB taxonomy): Bacteria > Myxococcota > Myxococcia > Myxococcales > SZAS-1 > SZAS-1. The sequence continues at coordinate 2,530 of JAFEBB010000047.1, forward strand.
CGCTCGCTTTCGACGGCCGGGGTCACTCTACCGCGCCGCTCAGAAGGCGAGGAACGCCTGCTCCACGTCGCCCGCGCCGCAGTCGACCGTCGCCGGCGCCGAGACGTGCAAGAGAATCTGAAGATTTCCGTGCGCCACGGGCGCCGAGGGCAAGCCCGAGACCTCGGTGAGCGTGAGCTCGAAGCTGCCGGCAGGCACGGCGAGATTTCCCGCGCTGTATTCGCAGCTCGTGGCGCCCACGGCGACGGCGCTCCAGGTTTCGAGCGTGGCGTCCGTGAAGTCGCCAGCAGTCGGCGCACTCCCGAGGTCCACCTTCACGCGCAGCTGCGCGCCCGCGACGCTCGAGCTTGCCGTCAGCTGCAAGAGCCAGTCGGTGCCGCTGGTGCCGCCGAGGCTGAGCGTGCCGCAGCCACTGGAGATCGCGGCCTGGTCGCTGAAGTTTCCGGAGAACGTGGCGCTGCACGCCGGCGGGCCGGCGTCGATGAGCGAGCCCGCGTCGGTGGGACCGGCGTCGCTGTCGTTGGACGCGCTGCCGCTGCAGCCCACGAGCGCGATCGCGATTCCGAAGGTGATGGCGAGAGCGCGCATGGGTCAGAGCGACTTCAGGTACTCGACGAGGTTGTCCAGATCGTCGTCGCTGAGCGAGGCGGTGTTGCCCATGTGGCCGCGCGTCTGGATGAGCACGTCGTGCAAGGTCGCGGCGCTGCCGTCGTGCAGGTACGGCGCGGAGTCGTAGACGCCGGTGAGCGAGGGCGTGTCGAACATGCACGCCGCGCGCGGATCGCCGTTCACGTCCTCGTGCGCGACGTCGGGGAACAGGCCGGTGGTCACGCAGGTGCCCACGTCGTGCAGCACCACGTTGCCTGCGAGGTCGAGCGTGGGATTGCCGCTGCCGGAGTCGGTGTGGCGCGCGCCCGAGTGGCAGCCAATGCAGCCCACGTCCTGGCTGTGGAAGATGGCGTCGCCCGCGGCGACCTTCGCGGGATCGGTCGTCGGCGGGATGGGCGCGGGGATGCCGCCGTTCACGTACGCGGCGATGGCGTCGAGCATGGGCGCGAGCAGCGGGTCGTTGGGATCGAAGTGGCCGCCCTGCTCGACGTTGATCGTGTGCCAGTAGTCCTGCACCTTGTTTCGGTCCGCGGTGCGGAAGAGGAAGCCCGTGCCGATCATGCCGCCGGCGTTGGTGGGGGTGTCGCGCGGGCCCTGCTCGAAGAGCCAGGTGACCGCGTCGCTGCGGCCCTCGATGTGGCAGGTGGCGCACGCGACCCAGTGGTTGGTGGTGATGGGCGCTTCGTCGCTGTTGGCCGAGTAGAAGAGGTGCTGGCCCAGGCGAAGCTGCGCGGGCATCGGGTCGTTCGTGGTGAGCGAGATGGGATCGCCGTCCACCGCGAGCGCGAGGTCGTCTCCTTCGCGGGTGAGCTGAATGACGGCCACGTCGAGCGTGTTGCGCTCCACGACATACGCGCGCGTGTCGTCCGGCGCGATCGCGATGCCCTCGGGCAGGTGGCCGGGAAGTGGGCGAAGCAGCGCGGCCTCGGTGTTGCGGTGGGTGTCGACGGCGAGAACGTCCTCGCTGTCGGCGTCGACCATGAGCGCGAAGTCGCCGTCGTGCGTGAACGCGAGCGCGCGCGGCCCGGACACGATGTCCGCGAGCGCGCCGTCGATGCCGGGCACATCCTGCGCGTCGGTGGAGAGCTGCTCCACGAGCGTGCCGTCCTGGTGCAGCACCGACAGCGTGGGAAACGCAGTCGACTCGAAGTCGAGCTCGGGCTGCGCCGTGTCGGTCCCGAGCATCATGTGCACCGTCCACAGGTCGCCGGTGCCGGGCTGCTCCGCGGCGTCGTAGATGCCGCGAACCTGGCCGTGTGCGAGCCGCTTGTCGCCCCGCGGCGGCACGTCCGGGACCGGCCACGTGGTCACCAGCGAGAAGCTGGATGGATCGATCAACGACACGCCCGGGCCCAGCAGGTGGGTCACGCGCAGCTCGCCGTCGGTCGACGCTGCGAGCGCCCAGGGCTTCCGCGGGACCGTCGCCGTGGCATCCAGCGTGAGCGAGCCGAGATCGATGCGAACGACGCGATCGTCGTTGGAGCACGCGACATACGCATCCCGGCCATCGCTCGAGGCCAAGACGCCCGCGGGCTCGCTGCAGGTTGTTAACGAATCGGTGATGTTTCCGGTGGCGACGTCGACCCGGTAGAGCTTGCCGCTGCGCTCGCCGGTGACGAGAACCGTCTTGCCGTCGGGCGTGAGCGCGAGCGCGCGGGGCATGACCGAAGGCGTGAACTCGCCGCCATCGGTCGACGCGATCGGGTGCGCGCCGCTGAGCAGCACCTCGTGCGTGAGCTGACGCGTGGCGAGATCCACAATGGAGATCGAGTCGAGGTCCGGGTTGGCCACGAAGAGCGTGGCGCCGTCGGCCGAGAGCGCGACGGGGCCGGAGTGCGCCGCGATCGGCGTGGGCACCGGCGAGCCGGCGTCGGGAATCGGCGGCATGGACTTCGGCGGAGACTTGTCGCGGCAGCCGGCGATCAGCGCCAGGGCGAGCAGCAGAGCAGCGCGCCTCATGGCTGCACCTTCACGACGTTGAGCGTGATCGAGTCCGCGAGCGCCGCGGGCAGGTGCGCGTCGTCGATCTCGGGCACGCAATCATGCTCGCGGTCGGACGTCGGCACGCGCGGCACGCCCGGAACGGCGACGTCGGCGAGGCTCCCAATCTCACCCGTGAGCGTGCGCTCGGCCATCTCCAATCCGCCGCGCGGCAAGCCCTGCACCACGTTCACGCACTCATCGGGCCAATCGACGATGCGGTTGTCATTCGCGTCGTCCCAGCCATTGAGCACGAGCTTGTTGAGCCGACCCACGCGCGACTCGAGCTCCAGCGCGAGCGCGCCATTGCCCGGCCGCGAGGCCTCGAGCTCGTACATGTCCCGCAGCGTCGACTGCAGCAGCGCGAAGCGGAGCGGGGTGAACGTCACGCTGGTCACGGGCGCGGGCGTCTGGCCGTAGAGCCGCGCGTTCGCGTCGTAGAAGGTCTGCTCGAGCCGCGCGTACACCGCGAGCGCGCGCGTGCGGTAGCGGGTGTCCCCGGTCGCGAGATACGCGGCGAAGAGCCCGCGGACAGCAGCTGTGTGCGAGTCGAGCAGGTCCTGATCATCGACGTGCGCGTTCTGTGCGACGTCCCAGCCGCTCCAGGCGCGTCCGGCCTCGTCGGTGAGGTGATTCAGCAACAGGTCGCCCTCGGCGCGGATGAGCACGCCCAGGCGCTGGGTGAACGTCTGCGAAGCGTCAGCCGCGTGCAGCGGTAGCGTGTCGAGCGGCGTGGTGGCCACGGCGGTATCGGGGGTGTTGTTCGAATACAGCTTCAGCTGAGACGAGAGCGCGCGCAGCGCGGTGCGCATTCCAATCAGCGCGTAGGCCGCGTCGATGGTGGAAGCCGTCGTGCCGCGCACCGGCGCGCCCGAGCCAAGCTGCACCGAATCCACGAGCACGCCGGATTGCGGATCGCGATGGATGCGATCGAGATCCACCAAGGCCACGCGAATCATGGCCAGCGCGCGATCGTGAAGCGTGGGTTCGCCGTCGGCGAGCTGGTCGTCGGCAGGGAAGGGGTCGCCGTCGAAGTAGACCAGCGCGGGCTGCGAGCCGCCGACGTCGAGGTTGGTGGTGTCGGTGAGCGCGTAGAACGTGCCGTAGCCCGCGGCCATGCCCGAGAGATCGAGCAGGTCGCTGTCGGCCGAAGCGAGCGCGTAGCTCGGCCGCGGAAAGCCGCTCGAGTCGCTCGACTCGGTCACGCGGATGGCGCTCGGGAACCAGCGCAGCGGAGCCGTTTCGTCGTAGGCGAGTGCGTCGCTCAAGCTCGCGAACCCGGAGAGCGTGGAGCCGTCGGCCGTCGTCAGCCTGGTGAGCCACTCTTCGGCGCGGTTGTCGACCTCGAGGATGAACATCGCCGCCTGAAAGCCCTCGATGCGGCTCGAGCCGAGGAACGTTCCGGCCGCGAGCGGCGCGCCCGTGTCGTCCTCGGCGACGATGCTGTTCCCGAGCGCGCCCACGTTGCCGAGGTCGGTGCTTGCCACGCTGCTCGCGGCGGCTTCGGTCGCGTCGTGCATCACCTGCAGGTAGTTGATGGTCCAGAGCCCGTACTTCCACGCGCTGAAGCCGTCGGCGCCGGGCGTGATCGTGGGATCGATCTGTGAGGCGCGGTCGCGCAAATGGAGGGTGCTCGCGTCGCACTCGTAGTCGGCGCACAGCAGCTGCCCGCCCGCGCCCGGGTCGTCGTCGCTGGTGATGGAGCAGGAGAGGGCGACGTCGCCGGTGGGATCGATCGTCGGGTCGAAACTCTTGAATGCGTGCAGCGTGGGCCAGATGCCCGGCCAGCCCAGCGGCGTGCCCGCATCCGGCTCGAAGACGAACGCGCCCGCGGCGTTGCTCTCCTGGCTGAACTTCCACATCAGCGCGCCCAGTCGCGTCACCGAATCGGGCCCGCCGCCGCCATCCGGGCTCACCAGCGGCGCGAACAGCAGCGAGGTGCCCGCGCCCGACTCGAGCGCCACCATGTTCATGGGCTGCTTCGAGTATTCGTACGACTCGACGCCCGAGGAGAAGCCGGGCAGGTCGATCCACGGGCCACCCGAGAGCGGCGAGGTATCAAAATACAAATCTGCGGGCAGGTGATCGCGGCTGTAGTTGGTGAGCACGCGGCCCATGGCCTCGGCAAACGGCTCGCCGGAGAGCTGCATCTCCGCGCCGGCCAGGAAGTGCTCGCGCGTGGTGAAGCGCGTGTCCACGTCGCCGGCGACGATCTTCACGGACTGTGAACCGGCGTCGACCGGCGTGACGCCACCATCGACGGGCGGTGCCGCGGGCGCCTTCGAGCTCCGACAGCCCACCGGTAGCAGGCCGAGCACCACGAGGGCGGGGAGCGCGCGGAGAGCAGAGCGAAGGCGGTGCATGGGCTTTCAACTGAAAATGATTCTGCGAATCAATATCAAAATCACGCGCCGGTCAAGCGACATCATGCCCCGGACGGGCGAGGAGCCGAATGGCCCCTCGGGCCGCGCGGTTCGCCTTGACGGAGAAAGAGGGCGAATCGTAAGTCCACGCCATGACCTCGCACCTGTTGGGGACCGAAGGGCTCGCGCGCGAGGAGCTTGTGGCGCTGCTCGACCACGCCAAGCTCTGCAAGGCGCTCCTGACTCAGCCCGCGGGCAAGGTGCAGACGCTGCGAGGCAAGCTGGTGGTGAACCTCTTCTTCGAGGCCTCCACGCGCACGCGCACCAGCTTCGAGATCGCGGCCAAGAAGCTCGCCGCCGACGCCGTGAACTGGACGAGCTCCGGCTCCAGCACCAGCAAGGGCGAGACGCTCTTCGACACCGTGAAGAACATCGAGGCCATGGGCCCCGACGCCATCGTCATTCGCCACGCGGCGAGCGGGGCGGCGCACCTGGTCTCCCAGCGCGTGCAGTGCGCCGTGGTCAATGCCGGCGACGGTGCCCATGAGCACCCGACCCAGGCGCTGCTCGACGCGTTCACGCTGCGCGAGCGCTGGGGCTCGCTCGAGGGCCGCACGGTGGCCATCGTCGGCGACATCGCTCACTCACGCGTGGCGCGCTCGAACATCTACGCGCTGCGCGCGCTGGGCGCGAAGGTGCGCGTGTGCGGGCCGCCCACGCTGATGCCGCGCGGCATCGAGGCGCTGGGCTGCATGGCGACGACGTCCTTGGCCAAGGCGCTCGAGGGCGCCGACGCCGCGATGATGCTGCGCATCCAGCTCGAGCGCATCGGCGATTCGCGGTTCCCGACCACGCGCGAGTACAGCAAGCTCTTCGGGCTGGGGCTGAAGAACGTGCAGCTCCTGCCCGAGCACGCGCTCATCCTGCATCCCGGGCCGATCAACCGGGGCGTGGAGCTCGCGCCGGAGGTGGCGGACGGCCCGCGCTCGGTGATCCTCGACCAGGTCGAAAACGGCGTGGCCGTGCGCATGGCCGTGCTCCACAAGCTCGTGGCGCCGACCGTCGCGCTCGCTTAACCAAAGGGTTAAGGCTGCAGCTCGAACGGGCCGATCTCGTCGCTCGAGGATTCTCGGCCCACGCGATAGCTCAGGCCCTCCACGCGGACGAGCTGGGAGAGCGGCACGTCCCAGTAGTCGGCGCTGTCGAGGTCCACGCGGAGCAGCGCGAGATCGGGATCGTCGACGCCGTCGCGGAAGTAGTCGGCCAGCTCGGGCTTCCAGAGCTCGGCCATGCGGGCCTTGTCGTGCACCAGCTCCGCGTCGCCGCTCAGGGAGACGAAGGTGCTGCTGCGCTCGTCGGCGTAGGTGATGTTCACCTTGGGCTCGAGGGCCACGTCCTGCACCTTGCCGCTCGAGGCCGAGGTGAAGAACCAGACCGTGCCGTCCTCCTGGAGCTCGGGGGCCAGCATGGGCCGCGAGCGGACGGCACCGTCCTGGTCCACGGTGGTGAGCATGGCCGTGGTGATGCCGTCGATGAGGACGGCCAGCTTGGCCAGCTTGGGGTTGTCGCGCAGGTCGCTCATGGCAGGCTCCCTCGCGCGTACCGTACGCACCCGGATTTGGGGCGGCACCCCTCGAGCAAGCGGGCGCCGTGGCGAAGCGCCTCGGAGCCGGGTTACAAGGCAGGGAAGTCCATGCCCAAGCTCGTCCTGCCCAAGATCGATCTGCGCGGAATGCCGCTGCCGGAGCTCACCGCGCACCTGGCGCAGCTGGGCGAGCCGGCGTACCGCGCCAAGCAGCTCTACGGCTGGATCCACAAGAAGTACGCGCGCGCCTTCGCCGACATGACGGACCTGCCCAAGGCCCTGCGCACGAAGCTCGAGGAGACGTGCCAGCTCGGCTCGCTCGCCAAGGACCTGGAGCAGCGCTCAGTCGACGGCACCATCAAGTACCGGTGGAAGACGGCCGACGGCGAGCTCATCGAGTCCGTCTACATGCCCAACGAGGACCGCCAGACGCTCTGCGTCTCCACGCAGGTGGGCTGCGCCATGGGCTGCAAGTTCTGCATGACCGCGACGCTCGGGCTCAAGCGGCACCTCACGCCGGGCGAGATCTGCGACCAGGTCTACGCGGTGAACGCGGAGCTGCGCGCGGCCGGGGCCACGGTCGAGCGGCCGCTCACCAACCTGGTGTTCATGGGCATGGGCGAGCCGCTGCACAACTTCGAGAACTTGAAGACGGCGCTCTCGCTCCTGGAATCTGCCGAGGGCTGCAACTTCTCGCACCGGCACATCACGGTCTCCACCGTGGGCCTGGTGCCGATGATCGAGCGCTTCGGCGCGGAGACCGACGTGAAGCTGGCCATCTCGCTGAACGCGTCGAATGACGAGCAGCGCAGCGCGGTGATGCCGGTGAACAAGAAGTGGCCCATCGCGGATCTGATGGAGGCGTGCAAGAAGTTCCCGCTGCGGCAAGGGCGGCGCATCACCTTCGAGTACGTGCTGCTCAAGGGCGTCAACGACACCGACGAGGACGCCGAGCGGCTTGCCAAGCTCATGCAAGGCGTGCCCGCGAAGGTGAACCTGATCCCCTACAACGACAACCCGGGGCTCGGCTTCCACAGCGTGGGCGAGCAGCGCGCCGAGGAGTTCCGGGCGATCCTCGCGAAGTCGAATGTATTTGCCGCCATCCGCAAGAACCGCGGGCGCGACATCGCCGCGGCGTGCGGGCAGCTCGCGAACATCGAGAAGAAGAAGCTGGTGGTGCTCGACATCCCCGATGATGTGAAGGCGCTGGATTGAACGCGCTTCCCATCATCGACGTCTCACCGCTGGTGAATGGCGCCGATGCCTCGCGCGTCGCGCGCGAGCTGGATCGCGCGTGTCGCGAGCTGGGCTTCTTCTACGTGGTGGGCCACGGCGTCGACGAGAAGCTGCAAGCGGAGCTCGAGCGGCTCTCGCGCGCGTTCTTCGCGCTTCCCGAACCTGAGAAATCCAAGGTCGCGATGGCTCGCGGCGGGCGCGCGTGGCGCGGCTGGTTTCCGCTCGGCGGCGAGCTCACCAGCGGTCGGCCAGATCTGAAAGAGGGCATCTACTTCGGCCAGGAGCTCGGTCCGGACGATCCGCGCGTCCGCGCCGGACTACCGCTTCACGGCCCGAATCTGTTTCCCGAGCTGGCTGGCTTTCGCGAGGCCGTGCTCGCCTACATGCAAGCCGTCGCCAAGCTCGGACACACGCTGATGCGCGGGCTCGCGCTCGGGCTGCAGCTGCCGCCCGACTTCTTCGACGAGAGCCTGCGCGAACCCACCGTGCTCTTCCGCATCTTCAACTACCCGAGCGATCCGCAAGCTGCGTCGAGCGAGCGCTGGGGCGTGGGCGAGCACACCGACTACGGCGTGCTCACGCTGCTCAAGCAAGATGATTGCGGAGGTCTGCAAGTTCGCACGCCCTCGGGCTGGCTCGAGGCGCCACCCATTGCGAACGCCTTCGTGTGCAACCTCGGCGACATGCTCGAGCGGATGACCGGCGGGCTCTACAGGTCGACGCCGCACCGCGTTTGCAACGTGGCCGGCCGCGATCGGCTCTCGTGGCCGCTCTTCTTCGACCCCAGCTGGGACGCGCCCGTGCGCCCCATCGCCATCCCCGAGGCCGCGCGCGTGCAGGGCGACCGCAGCGAGCGCTGGGACGGAAAGAGCGTCTTCGATTTTCGCGGAACCTACGGCGAGTACTTGCTCGGCAAGGTGAGCAAGGTCTTCCCCGAGCTGGCGACGAAACTCTAGAGCGGCGTGATGCTCAGGTTGTCGTACGCGACGGTGGCCTCGTACGCGGAGAACCCGAAGCGGTCGTGGTGCTTGCCGCCGAGCGGGTACTTGTCGTTCACGTCGTAGATGGTCTGGCCGTTCACGCTCCAGGTGAGCCGGCCGCCCTTGCGCTCGATGCGCATGTGGTACGTCTCGTTGGGCATGCCGCGGATGTCGCCGCGGTCCATGCGCCAGCCCGAGCTCGGCCCGAGCGTGCCGTTCTGCCAGAGCTCGTCCATCGTCCGGCCCGCGACCTGCGCCTGCTTCGGGTCGGCGCTGGAGACGGCGCGGCCGCTGCCGTCGAACACGATGCCGCCCTCGTCCTGCCGGATGAGCGAGGTGCCTCGAACGGGCGAGTTCATGTAGGGCGCCAGCGCGGAGAAGTAGAAGCTGTAGCCGGTGCCGTGGTTCTGGCCGTCGCCGAAGATCTCGAAGCGGACGTCGACCTCGGGCGAGAGCGGCCGGGCGTCGAACTCCACCACCACGTCGTGCGGCAGGGCCGCCTGCAGCCAGGCCGCGTTCTGGTGCGAGCCGTTCACGTAGAGCTGCCCGTCGACGATGCGCCAGTCGCCGCCCTGGTACCAGTAGTTCGGGCCCAGCTCCGCGCGGTTGAAGTCGTCGATGAACGGCATCTGCGTGACGGTGACCGGGTTCTCGCCGATCACGTGGCGGACCAGGTAGTGCAGCACCGGAAGGTTCGCGAGCAGGATGAGCGCGCCGATGAAGATGCGGCCGCGCTTGTCGAGGTCCTTGAGCGGGGCGAAGAGCGGCGGGGCAGCGCCGGGATCAGGCAGGTTGACCAACGCCGGGGCGTCGGGAGTGCGGCTGGCTTCGCGGACCATCGAGCTTCCTCACCGTTTTCGCGGCCGCATCCATGCCAGAACTGCCGCCCCACGTCACGCGCGATGCGAGGCGGCAGCGAGACCCGGGAGGCCGCGGGACAGGCCAGGAACAGCGCAGCTTTCGCGCAATTCCGAAGGCGGGGGCCGGAGTGCCGCCCGGCCGTTGGGCCGTGCGGCAAGCGTGGGGCGCGCGGGTTTCCCAGCTCTGACCGGGACGCGAGCGTACTTGGGGAACGGTGACGGTGACTGGGGAAAGGGAAACGGGCTCAAAGCGCTCGTGACCCTGAACGAACAACGAGCCAGCAACGGCGATGGGGCGGACTAGCTGCGCAGCGTGTTGGGACGCAGCAGGTAGACCGCTTCCTCGCCCGTGAAGCTGTCGAGCGTCTCCGCGCGCACGTGCGCCGTGTCCGTGCCGGCCTGCGCACAGTCGACCGTGCCCTGCGTCGCGTAGTTGTTCGCCGTCACCACGCGCGTGTGCCCGCCGTCGGCCGTGTCGCTGCCAGGGTGGTTCACGATGATGAGGTCGCCCGGCCGCGCCACCTTGAGCAGCGCGTCGATCTGCGCCTGCGCCTGGTCCGGCGTCATCTTGCCCGGCCACACCTCGCCCAGCTTCGTCAACGGCGCGTTCGGACCCATGCTGTAGTTCGGGATCTCAATCGCGATCGGGTAGCTGCCACCCGGGTACGTCGGCGGCTTCGCGCCACCCGCGTAGAGCGAGTCCAGCCCGAAGAGGTTGCACTTCCAGTGGTTGGTCGCGCCCAGCGGCGTCGTGCCCGGGTTCTTGTTGCCGGGGATGTTCGGGTTGGGGCTCTTCCACGTGCCCGCCACGCCGTAGTCCGGCCCGCGCTTGGCGATGAGGTCCAGCGCCGCCTGCGCGATCTTCGCGCCGTCAGGGCGCGGCTTGCTCACGGTCACGTTGCCCACGTCCGGCGGCGGCAGCGTGTACAGCGCCTCCTCCATCGCCATCGCCGTGTTCTGGTCGATCGAGCCGGTCACGGGGAGCCCATTGTTCTTCTGGAAGGCGCTCACCGCGTCGCGCGTCTGGCCGCCGTAGCTGCCATCGGCGCCGCTCGCGAGGGCGTACTCCGGGTGCCCGCCGCGGCTCGCCAGCGCGTCCAGCGTCTCTTGATAGAGCTTCACCGCCGCATCACCCGAAGGCGTCGACGTCGACAGCGACCTCTGCCCACTCAGCACCGCCGCGCTCGCCGCGTCATCACCCAGCGAGCGAATCGGCGCGCCGATGGTGATCGTCTGGCCCACGCTCTTGCCCAGGTTGACGAGCGGCTTGCCCACGCCGGCCTGGAACAGGTCGCCGAAGCGATCCGCGAGCAGCTTGAGCTCAGAGGGCTGCACCTGCCCGGCCTGCACCGCGGCCTTCAGCTGCGTCATCTCATCGGCGGAGAGCTTGCCGTCGGAGAGCAGCTTGCGGACGGTCGGGGAGATCGAAGGCATGGTGAACCTCGTGGGTGCGCAGTTGTCGCACCCAGTCTGCCAGAAGTTGCTAGTACAAGTTGACGATTACCCCGAGTGGGCCAGCGCCAGCAGCACCGCGGCGATGAACGCGGGAATCCCCTGCACCAGCAGGATGCGCATGCTGACGGTGACGCCGCCCACGATGGCCGCGACGATCACGCAGCCCAGGAAGAACGCGCGCACCGGCACCAGGAACGGCGGCTCCGCCAGGATTCCCCAGACCAGCCCCGCGACCAGGAACAGGTTGTAGACGCCCTGGTTCTTGGCAAGCGGCGCGGTGGTCTCGGCCTTGGCCGCGTCCATGCGGAACGTCTTCAGCCCGAGAGGCCTCTGCCAGAGGATCGCTTCGAGCACGAAGAAGTAGACGTGCTCGAGCGCAGAGATGGCAGTGAAGATCGTGGAGACGAGGAGCATGCGCGCACGCTAGCACGCACGCTCTCGCTACGGCGTCAGTTCGACACGACCCGGCGCCCGCTTCGCCCGTCGCGGCGACGGCTTCGGCGCGAGGTGCTCTTGCAGCGGCGCGACGGCCGGCTCGCCATCCGCGAGCGCCTCGAGCGCGGCCACGGCCATGCGCGCAGCGGGCGCGGTGGTGAAGTAGGGCACGCCGCGCATCAGCGCCGTGCGTCGCAAGGAGAAGCTCTCGGCGATCTCCTTCTGGCCAGCGGTGGTGTTGAAGATGAGCGCGATGTCGCCGGCGGCGATCGCGTCCACCACGTGCGGACTTCCCTCGCGCACCTTGTTCACGCTGCGAATCGCGAGGCCCTTCGACTTCAAGTAGCTCGCGGTGCCGCCGGTGGCGCAGAGCTCGAAGCCCAGCGCGCTCAGGCGTCGCGCGAGGTCGACCATGGCCGGCTTGTCCGCATCGCGCACGGAGATGAAGACCGTGCCCGAGCGCGGCAAGCGCGTGCCCGCGGCGAGCTGGCTCTTGGCGAAGGCCGTCGCGAAGTCGGGCGCGATGCCCATCACCTCGCCGGTGGACTTCATCTCCGGGCCGAGGATGACGTCGACGTTGGCGAAGCGGCCGAATGGGAAGACCGACTCTTTCACCGCGACGTGCGTGAGCTCGGGATCGCGCGTGTGGCCGAGCTCGGCGAGCGTCTTGCCCACCATGCAGAGCGAGGCGATCTGCGCGAGCGGCACGCCGGTGGCCTTGGCGACGAACGGCACCGTGCGGCTCGCGCGCGGGTTCACCTCGAGGACGTAGATCTCCTTGCCCTGCACGGCGAACTGCACGTTCATCAAGCCCACGACGTCGAGCTCACGCGCGAGCAAGAGCGCCTGGTCCTTCATGCGCTCCACGAGATCTGGCCCGAGCGAGTAGGGCGGCAGCGCGCACGCGGCGTCGCCGGAGTGCACGCCCGCTTCTTCCACGTGCTCGAGTGCGCCGCCGAAGAGCGCGGCGCCGGTCTTGTCGACGACGAGATCCAGATCCACCTCAGTCGCATCACGCAGGAAGCGATCGATGAGCACCGGGTGCTCGGGCGAGGCGTGCACCGCTTCGCGCATGTAGCGCGCGAGGCTCTCAGCGTCGTGAACCACCTGCATCGCGCGGCCGCCGAGCACGTAGCTCGGACGCACCATCACCGGGTAGCCAATCTTCTCGGCTACGGCGAACGCCTCATCGGGCGCGCGCGCGACGCCGTTCTGCGGCTGCAGCAACTTCAGCTTCTCCACGATGGCCGCGAAGCGCTCGCGATCCTCCGCGCGGTCGATGCTGTCCGGCGTGGTGCCGAGGATGGGAACGCCGGCTGCTGCGAGCGCGCCCGCGAGCTTGAGCGGCGTCTGTCCGCCGAACTGCACGATGACGCCCAGCGGCTTCTCGCGATCGCAGACCTCGAGCACTTCCTCGAGCGTGAGCGGCTCGAAGAAGAGGCGATCGGAGGTGTCGTAGTCGGTCGAGACCGTCTCCGGATTGCAGTTCACCATCACCGTCTCGAAGCCCGCTTCACGCAGCGCGAACGAGGCGTGGGTGCAGCAGTAGTCGAACTCGATGCCCTGGCCGATGCGGATCGGCCCCGAGCCCAAGATAACCACCTTGTTACGATTCGACGGCGGCAGCTCGTCCTCGTCGTCGTAGCTCGAGTAGAGGTATGGCGTGTGCGCCTGGAACTCAGCGGCGCAGGTGTCCACGCGCTTGTAGACGGGCCTGATTCCCCACGCGAGCCGCTGCTCGCGCACGTCCTGCTCGCTCTTGTTCCAGAGCTTCGCGAGCTCGAGGTCCGAGAAGCCGTCGCGCTTGGCGGCTCGCAGCGCTTCGGGCGTCAGGATGCCGTTCGTCGCCGCGAGCTGAGCGCCGTGCTGCACCAGCTCCGCAATCTGCCGCAGGAACCAGGGATCGATGGCCGAGAGCGCGTGCACGTCGTCGATCGTCACGCCGCGCTTGAACGCCTCGGCCACGAACGCCTGACGCTCGGGCCGTGGAACCTTGAGCCCGTCGTGAATCGCATCCATCGACGCGCTCGGCACGCCTTCGAGCACCAGCTTGCCGGACTCCATCGAGCGCAGCGCCTTCTGGTACGCCTCTTTGAAGCTGCGGCCCATGGCCATCACTTCGCCCACGCTGCGCATGCTCGTGGTGAGCGTGCGCTCGGCGGCGGGGAACTTCTCGAAGTTGAAGCGCGGCACCTTCACCACCACGTAGTCGATGCTCGGCTCGAACGACGCGGGCGTGTGGCGGGTGATGTCGTTCTTGAGCTCATCGAGCGTGTAGCCGAGCGCGAGCTTCGCGGCGATCTTGGCGATCGGGTAGCCCGTGGCCTTGCTCGCGAGCGCGCTCGAGCGCGACACGCGCGGGTTCATCTCGATGACCACCATGCGGCCGTCGCGCGGGTTCACGCCGAACTGCACGTTGCTGCCGCCGGTCTCGACGCCGATCTCGCGCATGATCGCCAGCGCCGCCTGGCGCATGCGCTGGTACTCCTTGTCGGTGAGCGTCTGCGCGGGCGCGACGGTGATGCTGTCGCCGGTGTGCACGCCCATGGGATCGAGATTCTCGATCGAGCAGATGATGACGCAGTTGTCCTTCGTGTCGCGCACCACCTCGAGCTCGTACTCTTTCCAGCCGAGCACGCTCTCCTCGACGAGGATCGTGGAGTTGGGGCTCGCCGCGAGCCCGGAGGCGCAGATGCTCTCGTACTGCGCGCGGTCGTACGCGATGCCGCCGCCGGTGCCGCCGAGCGTGAAGCTCGGACGGATGATCGCCGGGAAGCCAATCTCGTCGACGAGCGCCATGGCCTCGTCGAACGTGCGCGCGTAGCCGCTCTTGGGCAGCGCGAGGCCAATCTTCTCCATCGCGGCCTTGAAGAGCAGGCGGTCCTCGGCCTTGTTGATGGCCTCGAGCGACGCGCCGATGAGCTTCACGCCGTACTTCTCGAGGATGCCTTTCTCGGCGAGCGCCTTCGCGAGATTGAGCGCGGTCTGTCCGCCCATCGTTCCGAGCAGCGAGTCGGGTCGCTCGGCGGCGATGATCTTCTCGGCCACCTCGACGGTGATCGGCTCGACGTACGTCCGGTGCGCGAAGCCCGGATCGGTCATCACCGTCGCGGGGTTCGAGTTGAGCAGCACCACCTCCACGCCCTCTTCCTTGAGCGCCTTGGTGGCCTGCGTACCGGAGTAGTCGAACTCGCAGGCCTGGCCGATGACGATCGGCCCCGAGCCAACGAGCAGCACCTTCTTGATGTCCGAGCGCTTGGGCATGGTTTCCGATCAGCCGAGCAGGAGCTGCTCGAGCAGCGCCTTCTGCACGTGCATGCGGTTCTCGGCCTCTTCGAACACCACCGAGCGCGGGCCGTCGATGACTTCCGCAGCAATCTCTTCGCCGCGGTGCGCGGGCAGGCAGTGCAGCACGGGTGCGGTGGGCTTGGCGAAGTTGAGGAGCGCGTTGTCGAGCGTGAAGCCCTTGAAGGCCTCCAGGCGGCGCGCGGTCTCGGCCTCCTGGCCCATGCTGGTCCACACATCGGTGATGACGACGTCCGCACCGGCCACGGCCTCGCGCGGATCGGCGAAGACGCGCGTCCAATTGCCGGCCTGGTCGAGATCGCCCTGCGGCGGGCGGAAGTCGTTGGGCGCGCCGAGGTGCAGCTCGAACTCGAAGAGCCGCGACGCCTCGACGAACGAGCGCGCCATGTTGCTCGCGCCGTCGCCCACGAAAGCGATCTTCTTGCCCGCGACGCCGCCGAGCTTCTCCTCGATCGTGAACAAATCGGTTAAAACCTGCACCGGGTGGCCGCCGTCGCTGAGGCCGTTGATGACGGGCACGGTGGCGGTCTTGGCGAAGGTCTCGAGGCGATCATCGCCGTGCGTGCGGAACACGACCGCGTCGGCGTAGCCCGAGAGCACCTTGGCGGTGTCGGTGAGCGGCTCGCCGCGGTTGAGCTGGCTCTGGCTCATCGGCAAGTCGATCGCGTGGCCGCCGAGCTGGAACATCGCGGCCTCGAACGAGAGGCGCGTGCGCGTGGAGGCCTTCTCGAAGAGCAGCACCAGCGTCTTGCCCAAGAGCGTGCTGTCGATGCGGTTGGCCTTGCGACGGCGCTTGAGCTCGTGGGTGCGGTCGAAGAGCTTGCGGTATTCGGCGGGCGAGCGATCGCGGAGCTTCAGAAAGTCACGCTTCAAGGTTCGTCTCCTTCAGTGAGTCGAAGAGGTTCTGCAAGCGCGGCACGCCGAGCGCGAGCTTCTGCGCGCGCGCCGCGGCCGAGCGAAGGTCATCGAGCTGCTTCTGCACCGCGTTCGGTCCCGTGCCTCCCGGGACCTCCTTGCGAGCCACGGCGCCCTCGGGTTGCGCCGCCGCGAGCACCTGCGCGTCGAAGCGCGGATCAATCTCCTGCGCAATCGCGAGCGTCACTTGCGAGAGCGGCAGTCCGCGCTCCTGGCACTTGCGCACGAGCGTCCCGACCGCCTGGTACGCGGTGCGGAAGGGGAGGCCGCGCTGCACGAGCGCCTCGGCGAGATCCGTCGCCTGCGCGTAGCCGCTCGATGCTGCTTCCTTGCAGCGCTCACGATCGAAGCGCACGTGACCGAGCCCGAGGTCGAGCATCTGCAGCACGCCGCGCGCGAGCGGGCCGGTGGCGAGCAGCGGCGCGCGATCTTCCTGCAGGTCGCGGTTGTAGCCGCCGGGCAGGCCTTTGGTCGTGACGAGCAGCGCGGTGAGATTTCCGATGGCCGCGCCGGTCTTGCCGCGGATGAGCTCGAAGATGTCGGGGTTGCGCTTCTGCGGCATCATGCTCGAGCCGCACGCGACCTGGCCGTCGAGCTGCGCGAAGGCGAATTCACTGGTGGTGAAGTCCACGAAGTCCGTGGCGATGCGGCTCGCGTGGTTCAAGCAGCGCGCGGTGGCGTAGGCGAGGTCGAGCGCGAAGTCGCGATCGCCCACGGTGTCCATGCCGTTCGCGGTCAGCTTGGAGAAGCCGAGCAGCTCGCGCGTGATGTGGCGATCGATCGGCAGCGACGTTCCCGAAATCGCGCCCACTCCGAGCGGCAGCGCGTCGACCGACTCGAGCACGAACGCGAACGCGTCCACATCTCGCGCGAACATCGCGCCGTAGCCCGCGAGCAGGTAGCCGAGCGAAACCGGCTGCGCGCGCTGGCGATGCGTGTACGCGGGAATGAGCGTGTCGCGCTCTTCTGCCGCGAGCGTGCACAGGTGCTCGAGCAGTCCGCCGAGCGCGTTCAGGATCTCGGCGGTCTGCTCGCGGACGTGCAGCCGCAGATCGAGCGCGACCTGATCGTTTCGCGAGCGCGCGGTGTGCAAGCGGCCGGACACGTCGCCGAGGTCGCGCGCGAGCGCGCCCTCGACGGCCATGTGCACGTCTTCTTCATCAATCGGCTGCCAAGCGCCCGACGCCGCCGCGCTCCAGATCTTCACCAGCCCTGCGCGGAGCTGCGCCGCGTCGTTCTTCGACACGATCCCCCGACGCGCGAGCATCGTGAGGTGAGCGAGGCTGCCCACCAGGTCCTCGCGCAGGAGCGCGCGGTCCAGGTTGAGCGAGCTGGTGAAGGCGAGCACTTCGGGCAGGAGCCCGCGGTCGCCGGCGGCGTCGGTCTTGGCGATCACGACTTACTTCCCCTCGTGCAGGCGGCTGTACTCGTGGAGCTGCAGGCCGGTGAGGTTGATGAAGCCCTCGGCGGCCTTGTGATCGAACTTGTCCTCGGTGCCGTAGGTGGAGAGCGCCTTGTTGTAGACGCCGAACTCCGACTTGCGACCCACGACGGCCATCGAGCCCTTGAAGAGCTTGAGCGTCACTTCGCCTGTAACGAACTTGTTATGTTCGTCGTTGAAGGCCTGGATGCTGGTGCGCAGCGGCGAGAACCAGTTGCCCTCGTACACCAGGCGCGCGAACTGCTCGTCGAGGTAGGCCTTCACGCGCTGGGCGAAGCCGACGGTGGTGAAGCGCTCGAGGTCCTTGTGCGCGGCGATGAGCGCCACCGCGGCCGGGGCCTCGTACACCTCGCGGCTCTTGATGCCGACCACGCGGTTCTCCATCAGGTCGATGCGGCCCACGCCGTTCTCACCGGCCACGACGCCGACCTTCTGGATGAGCACGTGCGGCGGCAGCGCCTCGCCGTTGACGGTCACGGGCACGCCGGCCTTGAAGCCGATGGTCAGGTACGCGGGCTGGTTGGGCGCGTCCTTCCAGCTCTTGGTCCACGCGAACGCCTCCTCGGGCGGCTCGGTGTTCGGATCCTCGAGCACGCCGCCCTCGATGCTGCGGCCCCAGAGGTTCTCGTCGACGCTGAACGGGCTCTTCTTGGTCGTCGGCACCTCGATGCCGTGCTTGGCCGCGTACTCCATGGCCGCGTCGCGGGTGATGTTCCGCTCGCGCTGCGGCGCGACGATCTTCAGATCCGGCGCGATGCCCTTGGTGGCGAAGTCGAAGCGCACCTGGTCGTTGCCCTTGCCGGTCGCGCCGTGGGCAATCGACGTCGCGCCGTGCTTGCGAGCGGCGGCCACGAGGTGCTTGGCGATGAGCGGGCGGGTGAGGGCGGCGTTCAGCGGATAGATGCCCTCGTAGAGTGCGTTCGCCTGGAGCGCGGGGAAGCAGAAGTCACGCGCGAGCTCCTCCTTCGCGTCGACGACCTCCACGGCGATGGCGCCGGCCTTCTTGGCGCGCGCGGTGAGCAGCTTGGTGTCGCGGGCCTCGCCGACATCCGCGTGGCACGCGATGACGTCGTAGCCGTACTCGTTGCTCAGGATGTGAACGAGGACGCTGGTGTCGAGGCCGCCGGAGTACGCCAGAACAATCTTGTTTCTCATTGCTGTGTGCCTTTCTGAAAGAGCTTCTTGAACTTCAGGGTGAGCTTGCCCGCCGCGTGGTGCTTCGACGGGGCAACGAAGATCGCGTCGTCGCCGGCGAGGGTGCCGAGCACGTCCGCGAGCCGCGCGGTGTCGATGGCGAGCGCCACGGCCGAGGCCGCGCCGGGTCGCGTGCGGATGACGACCAGCGAGCCGTTGTCGTCGACGCTGATCACCATCTCTGCAAAGCCGGCGAGCGTCTCCTCGGCGGGCGCCATCGCGACAGGTGCCTCGGGCAATTCGTATGCGGTACCGCCGCCGGGCCGCGACGCACGACGCGCACCGAGCTTGGCCAGATCGCGCGAGAGCGTGGCCTGGGTCACGTCGTAGCGGTCCTTCGCGAGGAGCTCGCGGAGCTCCTCCTGGGTCGCCACTTCGCGGGTGGTGATGAGCGCGCGGATGAGCTCGCGGCGCGCGTGGGTGTCGTCGTGGGCCATGCGCATGGTCAGTTCAGGGTGATGAGCGTGCCGACGCCGCGGTCGGTGAAGAGCTCCGCGATCACGCTGTGTGGCGTGCGCCCGTCGATGACGTGCACCCGCTCCACGTTGTTCTGCAGAGCCTTGAGGATCGACTGGGTCTTCACCTTCATGCCGCCGCTGATCGAGTCGCCCGCGAGCTGCTTCTCGAGGTCGCGCGCGCTGAGCTCGGAGACGAGCTCGCCGCGGTCGAGGATGCCGGCCACGTCGGTCAGGTAGATGAGCTTGCTGGCGCCGACGGCGATCGCGACCTCGGCCGCAGCCTGGTCGGCGTTGATGTTGTAGCTCGCGCCGTCTTCGCCCAGGCCCACCGGCGAGACCACCGGCACGTAGCCCTGCGAGAGCAGCATCTCCAAAACATTCTTGTTAACACTGGTGATCTCGCCCACCTGGCCGAGGTCGCGCCCGTGATCGGCCACGAGCTTGCGGGCGCGGAGGAGGGCGCCGTCCTTGCCGCTGAGGCCGATGGCGTGGGCGCCGTCCTGGTTGAGCAGCGTCACCAGCTCGGTGTTCACCTGGCCGGTGAGCACCATCTCCACCACCTTCACGTCGCTGGCGCTGGTCACTCGCACGCCGTCGATGAACTCGGGCTTGCCGCCGCCGAGCTGCTCGAGCGTCCGGCTGATCTCCGGGCCGCCGCCGTGGACCACGATGGGCTGCAGGCCCACGCTCTTCAGCAGCTTGATGTCCTCGCAGAAGCTCTTCTTGAGCGACTCCTTGAGCATCGCCGCGCCGCCGTACTTCACCACGCAGCGCTTGCCCGCGAACTTGCTGATGTACGAGAGCGCCTCCACCAGCAGCGTGCGCTTGAAGGTCGGGCTGTAGTTGGTGAGCCGGTCGTCCTTGGCCACTCCGCCGTCGGGCGTCTGCACGATGAGCGAGGTGTAGTCGGCGTTGATCTTCACGTAGTCGTAGCTGAGGTCGCAGCCCCACGCGGTCGCCTGCGCGTCGCCCTCGGCGAGCTTCACCTCGACGAGGACTTGAGGGCCGCGCATGCGGCTCTTGAGCGTGGACGCGTCGGCGAGCGCGGGTGCGCCATTCTGGAAAACGTCCAGGCCCTGGATGCGGACGTGGGCCTTCTGCGGATCGAGCGAGAAGCCCTGCGAGCCCGCGCGCGCGCCCACGGTAGCGAGGATGCGGCCCCAGTTCGGATCGGCGCCGAACATCGCGGCCTTCACCAGCGACGAACCAGCGATGGCCTTCGCCACATCGCGCGCGATCTCCACGGTCGGCGCGCCGGCCAGCTTCACCTCGAGGAGCTTGGTCGCGCCTTCGCCGTCAGCGGCGATCTCGCGCGCGAGCTCCTCGCAGAGCGAGTTGAGCGCGTTGCTGAAGGCGGTGAACGCAGGCCCCGGGTCGACGATGGGCGCGTTCTGCGCCTGGCCGTTCGCCATCGCGAACACGGCGTCGTTGGTGCTCATGTCGCCGTCGACGGTGAGGCTGTTGAAGCTGCCGCCCATCGCATTGCGCAGCGCGAGGTCGAGGAGCTGCGGCGAGATGGCGCAGTCGGTGGTGACCACGGCGATCATCGTCGCGAGCTGCGGCGCGATCATGCCCGAGCCCTTGCAGATGGCGGCGAGCGTCACGTCCTTGCCGCCCACGACGACCGTGCGCGCGGCCATCTTGATGCGCGTGTCGGTGGTCATGATGGCCTCGGCCGCGGCCTGCGGCGCGATCGAGAGCGCACCGACCAGCGCGGGCGCGGCGTTCACGAGCTTCTCCACCGGCATGCGCACGCCGATGACGCCCGTCGACGCGCTCAACACCGACGCGGCCGGCACATCCAACGCCTTGGCGACCGCGCCGCACGCCACCTTCACGTCCTCGAGGCCGATGGGGCCGGTGAGGGCGTTCGCGTTGCCGCTGTTGATGACCACCGCGCGCACGTTGGAGGCGGGCAGGCGCTGCTCCGCGTCGATGACGGGCGCGGCCTTGGCCAGGTTCTGGGTGAAGCAGCCGGCGGCGGCGGCGGGGAAGTCGCTCACCACGAGCGCGAGGTCGCGGCGGGTGGGCTTGATGCCCGCGTGCGTGCCGGAGAAGCGGAAGCCGATGGGGGTCTTCATGGATTGAACGCCCGGAGGCCCAGGAGACCGGTGGTCTCCTCGAGGCCCAGCATGAGGTTGAGGTTCTGCACCGCTTGACCGGCGGCGCCCTTCACGAGGTTGTCGATGGCGGAGGTGACGACGAGCGAATCGCCGCTGACCGAGGCTCCGATGAGGCAGCGGTTGGTGCCGACGACGGCCTTCAACCCGACTTCATCCGCCGAGCCCAGCACGCGCACGAACGGCTCACCTGCATAAGCGTGTGCATATTCATTCATGACGGCCCCGGCGTCGACTCCGGGAGCCAGCCGCGCGTGGCAGGTGGCGAGGATGCCGCGCTTGAGGGGCAACAGGTGCGCGGTGAACGTCACATTGGCGTCGCCGAGCACCTGGCTGATCTCCGGCGTGTGCTGGTGGCGCAGGACCTTGTATGCGCGGAAGTCGGACTCGATCTCGCCGAAGCTGAACTCCTCGGTCGCCTTGCGGCCGGCGCCGGTGACACCCGAGCACGCGTCGATGATCAGCCGATCATTCGCGAGCAGCTTGGCGTTGAGCAGCGGCGCGAGGGCCAGCGTGGCCGCGGTCGGGAAGCAGCCCGGGTTCGCGACGAGCTTCGCCGAGCGGATCGCGTCGCGCTGACGCTCGGGCTGCCCGTAGATCGCTTCTCCGAGGAGATTTCGCGAGGTGTGCGCGAAGCCGTAGTGGAGCGGGTACAGCGCCGCGTCGGTCAGGCGGAACGCGCCGGACAGGTCCACCACCCTCACGCCACGCGCGAGCAGCTTGGGCGCGAGCTCCAGCGAGGCCTCGGCCGGCGTCGCCAGAAGGACGGCGTCCAGCCCGCCCACGAAGGCGTCGGCGTTGGCGAGCGGCGAATAGCGGAGCCGGCCGAGCGCGCCGTCGAGCTGCAGCCGCTTCTCCACGGTCTCGCCCACCCAGCGGTCGCTCGCGAGCAGCTTGAGCTCCACGTTGGGGTGGTTGGCCAGGATGCGCGTGAGCTCCACGCCCGAGTAGCCCGAGGCCCCGATGACGCCCACTGCATGTCGCGTTTGGGTATGCATGCGCGCGCATAGGTATGCGATGCGTATGCATACGTCAAGTGGGATCCGGATCGAATCGCGATCTTTTCGTCAGACGCGCGCGCGCCCTCCGTCACATGCGCCCATGGAGGTGGCCCATGTGGACGGAATGGTTGCGCCGGCTCGCGTTCGCGGGCCCGGCCCAGGAGACGCGCGAGCTGAAGGCGCGTCCCAAGCTGGTGGTGGTGAAGGAGAAGAAGCTGGAGGTCGCGCCGGAGATGGTGCGGCCGCAGCTGATGCGGTTTCTTGGCTGAGCGCAGGGGCGGGTTGATTCCGCCCGGCGTTCGCTAGCCGCGCTTCACGGTCTTCGCATCGAAGATGGCGTCCGCGCCGAGCTCCTCTTCGATGCGCAGCAGCCGGTTGTACTTGGCCACGCGCTCGCTGCGGCAGGCCGAGCCGGTCTTGATCTGCCCGCCGCCACAGGCCACGGCGAGGTCCGCGATGAAGGTGTCCTCGGTCTCGCCCGAGCGGTGGCTGGTCACGTAGCGGTAGCCGTTCTTCTGCGCGAGGTCGATGGTCTCCAGCGTCTCGGTCACGGTGCCGATCTGGTTCACCTTGATGAGGATGGCGTTGCCCGCCTTCTCGCTGATGCCCTTCTGCAAGAAAGCGGCGTTGGTGACGAAGAGGTCGTCGCCCACGAGCTGCAGGCTCTTGCCCAGCTTGTCGGTGATGTTCTTCCAGCCGGCCCAGTCGTTCTCGCCGAGGCCGTCCTCGAGCGAGACGATCGGATACTTCGCGGCCCAGGCGGCCCAGTAGTCCACCATCTCGTTCGAGGTGAGCGTGCGCTTGTCGCTCTTCTTGAAGACGTACTTGCCGTCGGCGAAGAACTCGCTCGCGGCCGGGTCGAGCGCGATGGCCACCTCGGTGCCGGCCTTGAAGCCCGCCTTGTCGATGGCCTGGAGCACCAGCTCGATGGCCTCGTCGTTGCTCTTGAGGTCCGGCGCGAAGCCGCCCTCGTCGCCCACGCCCGTGGCCAGGCCCTTGCCCTTGAGGATGGTCTTCAGCGTGGCGAAGATCTCCGCGCCCCAGCGCAGCGCCTCCTTGAAGCTCGGCGCGCCCACCGGCATCACCATGAACTCCTGGAAGTCGACGTTGTTCGCCGCGTGCGCGCCGCCATTGAGGATGTTCAGCATCGGCACGGGCAGCCGGCGCGCGTTGGTGCCGCCGAGGTAGCGATAGAGCGGAACGCCGAGCTCCATCGCGGTGGCGCGCGCGGCCGCCATGGACACGCCGAGGATCGCGTTGGCGCCGAGCTTGCCCTTGTTGGGCGTGCCGTCGGCGGCCTTGAGGGCGCGGTCGAGCGCCGCCTGGTCCGAGCTCTCCATGCCGTTGGCGACCTGGGCGAGCTGGTTGTTCACGTGCTCCACGGCCTTGAGCACGCCCTTGCCGCCGTAGCGCTTCTTGTCGCCGTCGCGGAGCTCGACGGCCTCGTGCTCGCCCGTCGAAGCGCCCGAGGGGACCGCCGCCGTGGCCACCACGCCGCTCTCGAGCGCGATGTCCACCTCGACCGTGGGGTTGCCGCGTGAATCGAGGATCTCCCGGCCCTTCACCGCGACGATCGTGCTCATGTGCGTGCCTCCGGAATCGGTCGACGGCTGCTCTATACCAGCGCGCCCAGCCAGCGTGGGAAGGAAAGGAAAAGCGTCACAAGGGCTTCATTTCACGGGGCAAAACAGTTGGCTCGGCCGACCGTAAATGCCTTGCTGCAACTTCGTCACACAACTTTCTGCCAGTCATGGGGACAATGTAGGTATTCCACGCGAGGCCCTCGTGAGCTCCACCACCGTGAAGAACGCCATCCTCACCGCGCTGCAGACCCCGAAGGGTCGCGCGGAGATCAGCAAGGCCGAGGCGCAGGCCATCACGAAGGCGGCGACTGCGGGCGCGGGCTCGGCGAGCAAGGTCACCGCCGACGAGGCGCGGCTAATTGGCCAGCTCCTGAACCAGGACAGCTTCGAGGGCGGGCCCGCCAAGTACACGCTCACCGCGCCGGCGAAGCAGGTGCTCGAGCAGTTCGCGGTGTCGCAGCACCTGCCGTACGGCTCGAACGCGGGCACGCTCGCGGGGCAGCTCAGCGCCGTGGTCGACGCCGCGAACCTCGCGTGGGTCACGCCGCTGACCCAGGCGCCGTCGACCCGCTCGCTGCTCCCGATTCCGCTGAACGACGCGTCCTTCAACCTGCCGGCGCGCGAGGCCTACGTGAACCCCTCGAGCGGGCAGTTCTATGTGAAGCAGGGCAGCGGCAAGAGCGCGCAGTGGTTCGGCCCGATGGCGATTCCGGGCTCGGATGCGCACGCCGCGCAGAACTCGGCGCTGCTCGCGACGCTCAACTCGGCCGTGAAGGGCATGGACCTCTTGAGCGAGGGCGACTTCGGCTGGGACGCGGTGCTGCTCTCCGGCGCCGGCACCTCGAAGCCGACCGCCGATGACTTCTCGAAGGCGCTGGGGCTGCCTGCGGGGACGCCGGTCGAGGTGGATGACGCGGACGACTGGTTCGCCAACCGCACCGGCATCGACCCGGGCGCCGACGACGACTTCTCCAAGCAGCAGAGCGCGCAGTACGCCTCGGTGAAGGCGCTGCTCTCGCAGAACCTCACCGACATCCAGGTCTTCCGCACCGGCACCATCGACGTGGGCACGTACATCGTGGGTCGCACGCCGAACGGCGATCTCGTGGGCATCCACTCGACGGCCGTGGAGACCTGATTCGCGCACGGTCCTGAAGCACTTCGGCCCGGCCGCACGAGCGGACCGGGCCGAGTCGTCTGCTGGCTTGGCGTGATCTACTTCCGGCGCACCAGCACGGTGGTGATGTTGTCGGTGCCGCCGTTGGCATTGGCGGCGTCGACGATCACCTTGGCGCACGAGCCCAGGTTCTGGGTCGAGGCCATGATCTGCTGGAGCTGGTCGTCCTTGATGAGGCCGTGGACGCCGTCGCAGCAGAGCATCATCACGTCGCCGGGCTGCATGTCCACGCGGCGCACGTCGGGCTTCACCGTCTCGCTGGGGCCCATGGCGCGGGTGATGACGTTCTTGTACTGGAACGAATCCACCTCGGCCGGGCTGAGCTTGCCCGCGCGGATCATCTCGCTGATGAGCGAGTGATCCTCGGTCACCTGGCTGAGCTTGCCGTTGTGG
Source organism: Deltaproteobacteria bacterium (assembly GCA_018266075.1). Taxonomy (GTDB): domain Bacteria; phylum Myxococcota; class Myxococcia; order Myxococcales; family SZAS-1; genus SZAS-1. The sequence continues at coordinate 27,621 of JAFEBB010000047.1, forward strand.
AAGAGGTACGCGCGCGAGTCGCCCGTCCAGCCGACGAAGGTCTCGGTGGCGGTCATCCACAGCACCACGCCGGTGGTGCCCATGTTCTTGCGCTTGGCGTCCTGCTCGGCGGCCTCGCGGATGCGGCGGTTGGCGAGCCGCATGGCCACGTTGATGCGGCCTTCGAAGTCGTCCTGGCCGCGGTCGGGTTTGTAGGGCCAGGTGCCTTCGGGGTCGCGCTGGCAGCCCTCGAAGAACTCGGCCATGGTCTGCGCGGCGATGCCCGCGGCGACCTCACCCGCGGAGTGGCCGCCCATGCCGTCGCACACGATGAAGAGCCCCAGATCCTCGCGGATGAGGAAGACGTCTTCGTTGTGGGTGCGCTTGCGTCCGACGTCGGTCGCGCCAGCGGATTCCCAGTGCATTTCAGCCTTGTGATCCACGAAGGGCGGGCTCCAGGTGTTTACCGGACTTCACGCAGGCGCACGAGCGCCGGTTGTATCGGGGCCTGGTTGGGGCGTCAATAACACTCGGAAAGGGGGCTCGGTTGCTCGCTCGCTGGCTCGCGTGGCTGGTGGCTGGTGGTTGGTGGCTCGTTCGGGTTGAGCCCGATCAATCTGGCCCGCTCGCTGGTCCCGGCGACCGGTTCCCGAGCACCCGCCCGTCGCGCTCCACGGGGAACACCGCCAGGTTGAACACCGAGCTCCCTTCCGCGCGGGAGACGCGTGAAAGGGAAGGGTGGCGAATGGGGTTTCCGTGGCCCCGAGCACCAAAAAAAAACGCCAGGCATCGCTGCCTGGCGTTCGCTCATGACCCCGGAGGGAATCGAACCCTCGCTTCCGGCGTGAGAGGCCAGCGTCCTAACCGCTAGACGACGGGGCCACAGCTCTCACAAAAACGCGCCCCTTCTAGTTGCTTCCGGTTTGGGCGTCAACCCACTCCGGCGTCGAGGCGAATGAAGTGGCTGGGGGACTAGGATTCGAACCTAGATAAACGGAGTCAGAGTCCGTTGTCCTGCCGTTAGACGATCCCCCAGCATTGGAATGCTGGTCCTACTTGCTGCCCTTCTCCTTCTTTCCGCTCTTCTTCGGCGCCGCCTGCTCCTCCTTGGCGATGATGAAGATGCGAACTTCCTTGTCCTTCTCGTAGACGTTGAACCCCTCGTAGCCTGACTTGGGATCCACCGCCTCGAAGTGCATCGCCCGGATGCCCGGCTGGTTCACGATCGCCTTGCGAGGAATGCCCTTGTACGTCTTGTCGAAGAACTTGAGCGTGTCCTCGTAGGAGTCCGAAGCGCGGTACCGGTTCTCACCCACCTCCTGAACGCCGCTGGGGAGAATCAGCCCGTGGGCGCGAGTTGCTGCTGCCTGCGCCACCGCCGGCGCGAGCACCAAGCACGCGACGGCCAACGCAAACGGGCGCGACTTATACGAACCGGGTTTCATGGTGTCAAGGTTCACGACCCGGCCTCCAAAGTCAATCCAATCCGGCAGATCGCACACTCGCACGGCCCGCAATTCGTTAACCGAGCGGTTAACGATTCGGCGCGCTTGTCCCGCAACCGCCGAGGTGCATTGATCGTCGACCGTTGGGCAATCGGCGTTTTCCCGGGAGGGGCGATGCGCGTCGGATCTGCGGCAGGACTGGTGCTGGCGGCGATGGGCATGTGGGGTTGCTCGGGCAACTCCGGCAGCAGCGGCTCGTCCGGCGGCGCGACGACGACGTCCACCGCCTCGACGACCTCGGCGACGACTTCCAGCGCGGCGTCGTCCACGGGCTCGACCACCGGCAGCAGCGCGTCCTCCACGAGCTCGACGTCGTCCACGGGCACGTCGTCGTCGAGCAGCGGCACGTCGACCACCACCACGACCACGGGCGGCTCGAGCGGCAGCACCGGCAACGATGCAGGTTCGCCTGTGACCACGCAGCAGGACGTGGGCGTCGACGGCGGCACGGTGGTCACCGACGGCGGCGTGGAGCTCGACATCCCCGCAGGCGCGGTGGACTCGAACACCCCCATCACCGTGACCGAGGACGCGGCCCCGGCGCCTGCAGGCTACCCGGCGCAGTCGTCGCTCTACGCGTTCGGCCCCGACGGCACCGTCTTCGCGCACCCGGTCGACGTGTCGCTGCCGCTGCCCAACGGCGTCTCGACCGCGGCCATCTACTGGAGCCGCGTGGTCGAGGACGGCGGCACCATCTACGACAACATCGGCGGCACGGTCGCGAACGGCAAGGTCAGCGCGCAGGTGGTGCACTTCAGCTCGGGCTTCGTGGGCGACCCGGCGACGTCGCGCACGGTGAGCGGCTCGCAGGTGGTGACCTACAAGACGCCCGAGCGCATCTACAACGTGCCCCAGGATTTCAGCGCGACCGCGGTGAACGCGCTCATCCCCAACGACGCAGGCAGCTACGACATCTACCCGGGCTACGGCACCGACGCGGGCACCTTCGCCATCCCCGGTGTTCCCAACGGCAGCTACCTCTTGCAGACGGGGAACCTGTTCGCCTGGACGAGCGAGTCGGCCATCGACATGGGCTACTTCCAGGTCGGCCGGCCGAACCTGGTGCCCCTCACGCAGGCCGGCACGACGCTCACCTTCAACGCCACGAACCTGCAGCCCTGGGACTCGAACAACGGCTGGCTGGAGCTCCTCGCGCCCGACGACAACAGCTGGTACTTCCTCATCTCGCCGTTCGATCCTGCGAACTCGCCGGTCTCCGGCGTTCCCGATGCGGGCGACACCGCGCTGGTGAACTTCAGCATCGACATGACCGCGCCGTACTGGGGCAACTTCCCCAACGCCTCGCTCATCCAGGGCTCGCTCGGCGACACGGTGACGCTCGGTCAGCTCAGCTCGGTCACCAACGACGGCGGCTTCACCTACCAGGCCATGGTGGCCACGCTGGATCCGGCGCCGTTCGACGAAGTGGCCGGCGGCAACGTGAACGTCTCGGGCGCGTTCGTGCAGGCCAGCCCCACCAACGAGATCGACGTGACCCTGGACGTGCCCGCGTTCCGGCCTTACCTGGTGATTGACCTCGCGGATGGCGGCGAGCAGTCCACCGCAGGGCCGGCCGACGTGATTCGCAACTTCGATCAGGTGGGCAACTTCGTCTCCGCGGGGCTCTCGGCGCAGCAGGGCTTCGATCTGCAAGGCGCGCCCGGCGGCACCGAGGACGGCGTCTTCAGTGCCACCTCCGACTTCTGCATCTTCAACGTGAACCTCGACGCGCCCGTCACGCGGAGCGGCCCCATGGACTACGCGCTCCCGCTGAACGGCGCCTGGGGCCCGTTCGCGGGCTGGAGCTTCACCATGTGGGGCCTGTACCAGGTGCCCGGCTCGACGGGCGGGCGCATCATCCATGGCGCGGGCATGTGGGGGAACGAGACGGTGCCCGCGCAGGCGAGCATCACCATCGAGCCGACGATCTCGCTGGTGCAGAACGCGACCATCAACGGCGTGGACTTCTACGCCGGCCAGCCGAGCATCGGGCTCACCCCGACCTTCACCTGGAGCGCGCCTGCGCTGGGCACGCCCACGCGCTACGATCTCACGGTGGTGGAATGGACCGTCGACGCCAGCGGCCAGTCGCAATACGCGTATGCGAACGACCTCTACACCACCAACACGTCCATCACGCTCCCGGCTGGCGTGCTGCAGACGGGGCACTACTACTCGTTCGAGCTCGCCGCGCAGATCGAGACGTATCCCACGCCCACGCAAGCGCCGTTGCGCGGCGGCCTGCCCAGCGGTGGCTCGATGATCATGAGCGAGCTGCTCACGCCCTGATCAGCCGTGGTGCAGCACGCCCGCTCGGTGCGCGCCGGCGAAGAGGTCCATCGCCAGCGCCACCAGGCCGTGCAACGCCGCGCCGTACCACATCGATCGCGTGCGCCAGGCGAGGGCGCCCAGCGCCAGTCCCGCGAGAATCGAGCCGTACGCCTCGAGCTCGGGCTTGCCGGTGTGCATCAGCGAGAACGGCAGCGCCTGGAGGACGATGGCCAGTCCCGGCCCGAGCCGCGGCGCGAGGCCGAAGAGCATCCACCCGCGGAAGATGAACTCCCAGGCGATGAAGTAGGCCAGGTAGCCGAGCTCGTAGACGATGAGCAGCCGCCAGCTCGAGAGCGCATCGGCGCAGAACGGGTATTGCTGATTGAAGGCGGGGCTCCTCGCGGCGATGGCCACGATGGGCACCATCAGCGCGAGCAGACCGAGACTCACTTTCAATCCGAGCCGCCAGTCGCCAACGCCGAGGCCGAGCTCACGCGCCGACGGGCCGCCCGCGAGCTTGCTCACGAGCAGCGGAATCAGCAGCAGCAGCACGAACGCGGTGCCGAACCACCACACGTGCGAGATGACCGAGTCCGCGTGGCTCGCGAGGTGGAGGTGCGGGCGCAGCTTGGCGTCGAAGAAGCCGGTGGAGCCCTCGTAGCTCGAGACCAGCAGGTCGAGCGCGGCGACCACGATGACGATCAAGCTCGTGCGATCGAGCCCCGGAAAGAGCGCGGCCAGGCGTTCGCCGAGCGTGGGCGCGCGCGCGACGGGCGCAGCGAGCGCGTCCTGGCCCTCGGGCATCATCCGATCTTGGCGATCGCGGCCTCGAGCCGCTTCAGCGACTCCTCGCGGCCGATGAGGCAGACCGTGTCACCGATGCCCGGGCTGACCGTGCCGCCCGTGACGGCCACGCGCAGCGGCTGGGCCACCTTGCCCATGCCCACGCTGGCCTTCTCGGAGATCTCCTTCACCCAGCCGTCGACAGTAGCCGCGTCGATCGCGGGCGTGGTCTTCAGCTTCTCCTGCACGGCGAGCAGGTGCGGCTTCGAATCCGCGGTGAGGAACTTGGTGGCGGCCTTCTCGTCGAAGGTGACGCCGCCGGGCTTCAAATACGGCGCGGCCTTCTCGGCCATCTCCTTGAGCGACGCGGCGCGCTCGCGGAACGCCTTCACCGCGAGCTGGAGCTGCGCGTCGGTGGCGGTGATGCCCAGCTCGGTCACGAACGGCTTGAGCTCATTCGCGACACGCTCCACGGGCAGCGTCTTCAGCCACTGCTCGTTGATCCACTTGAGCTTCGCGGGATCCCACACGCCGGACGTGTTGCCCACGTGGTCGAAGTCGAACCACTGGGTCATCTGCTCGCGCGAGATGACCTCGTCGTTCCCGTGGCTCCAGCCCAGCCGCACGATGTAGTTCAGCAGCGCCTCGGGGAGGATGCCCTCCTTCTTGTGGAGCATCACGTCCGCCTCGGGGTGGAGGCGCTTGGAGAGCTTCTCGCGGTTGGGCCCGAGGATGAGCGGCAGGTGCGCGAACTTGGGCGGCGTCCAGCCGAGCGCCTGGTACAGCATGAGCTGCGGGAAGGTGGAGTTGATGTGCTCCTGACCGCGGACCACCAGCGTGATGTCCATCAGGTGGTCATCGAGCACGCAGCCGTAGTTGTAGAGCGGGATGCCGTCGGCGCGGAGCATCACCCAGTCGTCGAGGTCGTCGTAGGTCTTGGTGATCTGACCGTTAACCAAATCGTTAAAGCCGACCGAGCCCTCGGTGCTGGGCATCTTGAAGCGCACCACGAACGGCTTGTCGGGCTGGTCGGTGCGGTTGCGGCAGGTGCCCTCGTACTTGTACTGGCGCTTCTGCTTCTCGGCGACCTCGCGGCGCGCCTTGAGCTCCTCCATGGTGCAGTAGCAGCGGTACGCCTTGCCGGCGGCGATGAGCTGGTCCGCGTGCTTCTTGTAGGTGTCCACGCGCTCGGTCTGGAAGTACGGGCCGAAGGGGCCGCCCTTGCCGGGGCCCTCGTCCCAGTCGATGCCCAGCCAGGTGAGGCCGTCGAGGATGGCTTGCACGCTCGCTTGCGTGGAGCGCTCGCGGTCAGTGTCCTCCATGCGGAGGATGAACTTGCCGCCGAAGCGGCGGGCGTAGAGCCAGTTGAAGAGCGCGGTGCGGGCCCCGCCGATGTGCAGGTAGCCGGTGGGCGAGGGCGCGAAGCGGACGCGAGGGGCGGTCATGGGCGGAGCGGATAACAAGGCGGGCGGGGGCGGTCAACGGACGAAGCGTTGCTCGCGGCGCGTGCAGGCGAGCTGGGCTAACCTCGAGCGATCTGGATCCTGACGCGCGCGACACGGGAGCCTGAATGGACGCGCTCACCGCCCTTCACGACCGCGTGATTGCCCAGCCCCGCAATGATGACGCCCGCCTTCGCTACGCCGCGGCGTTGCGGCCCACCGATCCCGCGCGCGCGGAGTTCATCGTGCTGCAGGTGGAGTACTCCAAGGCGAAGCGCACCGGTGCGTCCGTCCCCGATACGTACGTGCGCCGCCAGGTGCTCTACGACACGCACCGCGCCGAGTGGTCGGCCGAGCTGGAGTCGCTGGGCGTCTCGAGCCAGTTCCTGCGCGGCTTCCCGGAGTGGATCTTCGCCGACGCCGCGAGGTTCCTGGCCATCGCCGACGAGCTCTACCGCCGCGCGCCGGTGCTGCACCTCACGCTCACGGGCGTGAAGCCGATGGCCGCAGCGCTCTTCGAGTCACCGCACCTGGCGCGAATTCTCACGATGGATCTCTCGCGAAACGAGCTGGGCGACGCTGAGGCCAAGTTGATCGCGGAGTCGTCGCGGCTGGGGGCGCTGCAGTGGCTCGACCTCGCCCAGAACCAGATCGGCATGCGGGGCCTGGAGGCGCTCGCGGCGTCGACGAAGCTGCCGCACGTGGACTACCTCGGCTTCGGCTCGAACCTCGTCGACGATCCCACGCCACCGCACGCCGACGAGTACGACGTCGACTCGCCCGTGGCGGTGGAGCTGCAGCGGCGCTTCGGGCCGCGCGCGTGGCTCTCGGCGAGGCCGCGGGCGAATTGGCCGCCGTATCGTGAGTACATCGCATAGGTAGCGCGCGGCTCGACGCCCGATTGCACGAGGCACCGCCATACTTTTCGCGGTACCTTGCATGCGCGCACGCGAGCGAGCGCCAAGGAGTGGAAATGCGGTCCATCGGTTCGGCAGCGTTGGTGTTGGCGTGTCTCGGCGTGGGGGCGTGCAGCAGCGGTGGCAAGGCGAGCTCGTCGAGCAGCTCGGGCACGACGGGATCGACGGGCACCACCACTTCGACGTCGTCCACCTCGTCGACCAGCTCCACCTCCTCGACGAGCTCCACTGCGAGCAGCTCCAGCTCGTCCACGTCGAGCAGCTCCAGCAGCAGCAGCTCCACGGGCACGTCGTCGTCGAGCGGTTCGGGCTCCGGCTCCACCGGCTCGGGCTCCGTGACGGGCTCCAGCTCCGGCAGCAGCAGCGGCTCGAGCACCGGCGGCCTCAGCTACGACAGCTTCTGCAACCAGGCCGAGCCGCAGCTCTGCAATTTCCTCACCCAGTGCCAGGTCATCGCGAGCGGCGCCGACTGCTCGGCCACGCTCACGCAGCTCGCGGGCCCGCTCAGCGTCATCCCGGCCTTCGCCTGCGGCGGAGACAACCCGGGCAAGGTCGACGGCGGCACCGTCGCGTTCTCGGTCACCGACGCACAGAGCTGCCTCGACCTCTTCGCCGACGCGGGCTGCAGCGGCGTCGACCTCTCGAGCGTGGCGAACGCGTGCTCCGCGGTGCGCATCCTCCGTGGCAGCGCGCCCCTCGGCGGCGCCTGTCAGTACGGCAGCGATTGCGCCACGCTGGATGCGGGCGCGGGCGTCTACGCGTTCCAGCCCTCGTGCGCCAACGACTACAGCACGGTGAGCTGCGGCGGCGTCTGCACGCTCGGCGGAAACGTGGGCGATTCGTGTGCCGGCAGCAACCCGGCCTGCGCGCCCGACCAGGGCTACTGCGGCCCCCTCACCGGCTTCCCCGATGGCGGCTCCGACGCGTTCTGTCTGCCCTACGTGGTCGAGGGCGCGGCCTGCAACGCGGCGGCGCCGTGCGATCCGCGCTTCGACTACTGCACCGACCCGAACGACACGTTCAACCAGTGCGTGCCGTTCGTGGCCGACGGCGGCGCCTGCAGCCTGGCCTCGTGCAACCAGGGCACGTTCTCGTGCGCGTGCCCGGAGTTCACCTCGACCTGCGTGGACGACGGCACGGGCAACGGCTACTGCCAGCCCGTCTTCGCGGGCCAGGTGTGCGACCCGACCGCGAGCTCGTCTTGCGGCGGCAGCGGGCTCTCGTGCGCCAACGTCGCCCTCTCGGACGGCGGCAGCGGCAACTACTGCTTCACCACGAGCTACCAGGCCGGCGCGCCCTGCGACGCCTTCAATCACTGCGACGGCTACTTCACGACCTGCAGCGATCCCGTCTCGGGCATCTGCGTGCTGCGCGGCGTGGGCGATCCCTGTAACGCGGGCTCGGGGACCGGCGGCTGCTTCGCGACCTACAGCCCGTTCGGCAGCGGCGTCGCGGGCCTGGCCTGTGTCGCCATCGACGGCGGTGGTGGAGTCTGCACGCCGGCCACGCAAGATGGCGGCGCATGCGCGGCCTCGACCGACTGCGACCTGGGCCTGTTCTGCAGCCAGGGCGCCTGCGTGCCGCAGGGCACCATCGGCGCATCGTGCGATCCCACGGCAAGCGTTCCTTGCCAGGGCAGCTTCTGCGCGGCCTTCGGCGACGGCGGCGGCGTGTGCACGGCCTCGAAGGCCGTCGGCGACGTGTGCGATCCCAGCGCGACGGGCGCGGTTTGCGCGAACGAGGGCTTCTGCGGCAACACCCCCGACGGCGGTTCGATCTGCTACTCGCAGGTCTGCGACTAGAACCCGTTTCAAGCCCCTGCGTCCAAGCCCGCCGGCTGGGTCACCGGCGGGGGCTTGAAACGCTCACGCCTCCCGGGCCGCCTTCAGCGCACGGCCCCACCAGAGCAGCTGGTCGATCATCAGCGTGGCCTTGGGCTTCACGGGCTCGAAGAGCGCCGGGTCTATGGGCGTGGGCAGGCGTACCGTGGCCATGAAGATGTCGCCGGGGATGTGCACGCCCGCCTGAACCGGCGCCATCTGCAGCTCGATCACCACCTGCCGCAGCTGCTCGATCGCGCGCGCACCGCCCACGCCGCCGTAGCCCACGAAGCCCACCGGCTTCTTGGCCCACTCGGGATAGAGCACGTCGAAGGCGTTCTTCAGCACCGCGGTGTAGCCGTGGTTGTACTCGGCGGCGGTGAACACGAACGCGTCAGCCGAGGCGACCTTGTCGGCCCACTTCTGCACCGCCTCGTTGGCGTACTTGCCGTCGCCGCGAGCGGGCGAGCGGGCGTCGTCGAAGAAGGGCAGGGCGAAGTCGCGCAGGTCCACCAGCTCGACTTCGACATTCGCGCGCGTGGAAAGCTCGCTCTGAATCCACTTCGCCGGCTTCTCGCCGTAGCGGCCCTGTCGCGTGCTGCCGATGACCACGAGGATCTTCAGTGGCTTCATGGTGTCGTGCTCCGAGGTTCGCGCGAAAATATGGTCGCTCGACGCCGGAGCGTCGAGCGAATCGACCGATGGAGCGCGGCTGGGCTACGCCGGCTGCGCCACGCCCGGCACGCGCGCGTTGCTCTTCGACTCGCTCGTGTTCGACGCCAGCTTCCGCGACGCCGGCCGCAGCGCCCACGAGGTCGCCACGATCGCGAGGATCACCAGCGGCGTGATGATCTTGCCCGCGCCGTCACCCGAGGCCGCGTGCGAGAAGGTCGCGCCGGTGAGATCGAAGGCCATGCCCGCGTAGGCCCACTCCTTCAGCCTCGCGAAGCCCGGCGCCAGGATCGCCACGCCGCCGAGGAACTTCCACACGCCGAGGATGAGCGCGAAGTACAGCGGGTAGCCGAGGTGGCTCATGCCAGCCTGGACGTCAGCGTTGCGGCTGGCGTCCATGACGCCGCCCGAGAGGAAGGCCAGCGCCACCAGGCCCGTGGTGATCCAGTAGCCAATGTTCTTGCCGTTCATGTGCGTGCTCCTTGAGGGGTGGGGCCATGTGTAAGCCCGGAGGCGATGCGCACAACGTGCAACAATGGGAGTCATTCGCTACAAATTGGTCCATATGGACAACAACCCCGTCGAGACCTCGGAGCTGCTGGCCTTCACCCAGACGGTGAACGGCAAGTCCGTCACCCGCGCCGCTGCCGAATTGGGCGTGCCCCGAGCCACCATCAGCCGACGCCTGGCGCGGCTGGAGAAGCGTTTGGGAACGCGGCTCCTCCGCCGAACGACCCGAAGCCTGGCGCTCACCGACGCGGGCGAGGCGTTCTACAAGCACGCGCGCATCGTCCTCGACGCAGTGGAAGAGGCCGAATCCAGCCTGCGCCACGGCGACGACGCCATCCGCGGAAATCTTCGCGTCTCGGTGCCGCCCATCAGCGACCCGAGCTTCTTCGCCATGATCTGCGCCTTCGCGAAGAAGCACCCCGCGTTGAAGGTGCACGTGCACGCCTCGAGCGAGCTCGTCGATCTGCAGCGCGGCGGCTACGACGTCGTCATCCGCGCCAGCCAGGAGCTGGAGCCGGGACTGGTGGCGCGCACGCTCGCGCGCGCGTCGCTCGTTGCGGTGGCGGCGGCGAAGTACCTCGATGAGCACGGCACGCCGAAGACCGTCCGGGATCTGCGCAACCACCAGTGCCTGATGGGCTTCGGCAAGGGGGAGACGCCGCAGTCGCATTGGCCCACGACGAGCGGCAGCAAGGTGCACGTCGAGGGCACCTTCTTCTCCAGCGACATCGCGCTGCTCCGCGACGCCGCCATCCGCGGGCTGGGCATCGCCTTGCTGCCGACCATGACGGTGCACTCCCAGCTCGAGCGCGGCGAGCTGCTACAGGTGCTGCCGGGCGTCATCGGCGCGGAGTCGCGCGTGGTCATCGCCTATCCCGAGCGCGAGTTCGTGCCGCCCGCAGTGCGCGCCTTCGTGGACGCCGTGGTCCCCTGGGCCGAGCGCGAGCTCACCGGCAGCGCCTGCACCGGCCAGCACAAGAAGCGCTGAAGCCGACAAGCCGGTGTCGACGACTACGCTTGCACTTGGCGTGCACCTGTCGCGTTTGGTATCGGGCCCGTCCGTCTGCCCGGGAGCGACCATGCGCAGGACCTTCATTCTCACGGCTTTGCTGAGCCTCGCCGCCTGCGGGAGCTCGACGAAGCCCGCCGGCAAGGGCGCCTCGTGCGGAGCGTCGCAGGGCTGCGCGGATGGCCTCACCTGCCACGCGGGGGTCTGCGTCGACGCGAGCACCAGCGGCGGCGACGGCTCGGACACGGGCGCGAACGGCGCCAATGGCACGAACGGTTCGAACGGCTCGACCGCTTCGAGCACGGACGGCACCAGCTCCGGCTCGAGCGGCACGACCGGGTCGCCGACCAGCGGCTCGAGCTCGGCGACCAACGGCACGTCCACGTCGTCCACGAGCACCAACGGCACGACGACGTCGCCGACGACCGGCAGCTCGGGCACCGCCGCGACGACGTCCACCTCGACGTCGTCAACCAGCTCCACCAACGGCAGCACGGGCACCAGCGGCGGCTGCGGCTCCTGCAACACGCCGCCCGACGAATGCCACGCCACCATTGGCACCTGCCAGAGCGGCCAGTGCGTCTACGACTTCATCGAGGGCGCGAGCTGCGACGACGGCAACCCCTGCACCATCCAGGACACCTGCCACGCGGGCGCGTGCGCGGGCTCGCCCATGGTCTGCGACACGCCTCCCGCGGCGCAGTGCAACGGCAGCCAGCTCGCGACGTATGACGCCTCCGGCGTGTGCCAGGGCGGCCGCTGCGTCTACACGCCGCAGTCCGTGAGCTGCGGCACCGGCGGCTGCTCGAACGGCGCCTGCCAGACGGATCCGTGCGGCAGCATCACCTGCAACCAGCCGCCGTCGGTCTGCTTCACCAACAGCGGAACGTGCAGCCAGGGCTCGTGCAGCTACGGCTACGCCGACGGCGCCACCTGCGACGATGGCGACGCCTGCACCACCAACGACTCCTGCGACACCGGCGTCTGCCGCGGCACGCCCAAGGCCTGCGTGAACCCGCCCGCGAACACCTGCCAGGACGCGAACACCGCCAAGATCTACAGCGCCAGTGGCTCTTGCTCCGCGGGCAACTGCAGCTACACCTACAACTTCGTCACCTGCGCGGCGGGCTGCAGCGGTGCCGGCCTCTGCAACGGCAGCGGCTGGACCAAGATGACCAGCAACGCCAACGCGGATCTCCACTCGGCCTGGGGCACGAGCGCGAGCGACGTCTGGGTGGGCGGCGCGAACGGCACGTTGCTGCACTGGAACGGCGCGCAGTGGTCGGCGAAGAGCTCCGGCGTCACCGGCGACATCGTCAGCATCAACGGCACCGCCTCGAACAACATCTTCGCCGTGGCCTCCGACCACAACTACTACGGCTCACTCATCCACTACGACGGAACCAGCTGGTCGAGCATCGGCGGGCAGTACCCGCTGGGCAACTACTTCGACATGACCTACGCGGCGGCCGTGGTCGCCGTGGGCCCCAGCGAGGCCTACGTGGGCGGCGACAGCGCGCTGCTCCACGCGTACCCGGACGGCGGCCTGAGCCAGGTCAACGTCGGCACACAGGGCAGCTACTACCTCGAGTCGTACGAGGGGGGCGGCGGCTGGAACCTTGGCAACGGGCACATCTGGTTCTCGCTCGGCTACGTCTGGGACTGGGACGGCTCGCAGCTCACCGAGGCCGGCGGCGCCTACGGCAGCGGCCCGATCTGGGCGGTCGATCCGAGCCACGTGTACACAGCGCAAAACGGCAACGTGAACTTCTGGAACGGCTCCACCTGGACGCTCCTCAACACCGGCCTCAGCGGCAACGTCACCGGCGTCTGGGGCACGTCGTCGACGCGCGTCTTCGCCTCGGCCGCGTACGATCCGTATCCATCAGGCGCGTCGAGCGGCTTCGTGCTCCTCTGGGACGGCTCCGGCTGGACCCAGCAGACCCTGCCCGCGAACACGCTCGGCCTGCGCACCATCTACGCCGCGCCCACGGGCGAGGTCTTCGCCGCCGGCGACACGGGGACCATCCTCAAGGGTCCGTAGCGCGCGCACCTCGTCGCACAACGTCGGACGGGGGCTCGCGCGAGCCCTCGCTCCTTCGCTAGGCTTCTGGGCGTTCCCTGGAGGCCGACATGCGCCGGATCGCCGTGGCTGTGCTGCTCGCGGGTGTGCTCGCTTCGTCGCAGGCGCTCGCCGAGGACTACCACTACCAGCCCGGCCTCCACGCCGATCCGTTCAAGGCACCGCAGACCGCGCCCGCGCCCGAGACGTGCGACGGTCAGCCCTGCGTGGACCCGATGGAGTACAAGCTCACGGCGATCGTCAGCGGCAGCTCGCGCCCCATCGCCATGATCGAAGACAGCAAGGGGGAATCGACGATCCTCAAGCCCGGCGACTTCGTGGGCCGCCACCGCGTCGAGGCCATCCGCAGCGACCGCGTCGTCTTCACCACCGTGCGCGTGACGCCTTCGGGCCCGGTGAAGGTCAGCCGCGAGCTGAAGCTGTAGCGCTCGCTCGTCAGCTTCAACTTTTCGACAGAGGGAACTTCAGGACGGGAGCGGTGTTTCCGCTTCGCCGCGCGCTCGCGTTGGCGTAGGAAAGCACGCCCTTAACCGGAGGCACCCTCGTGGCAAACCCCATCCTGCTCGGCGCCCTGGCGGTGCTGGCCGCCGGCGCTCCGCCCGTGAGCGGCGCCGCTCCCGCTGCCCAGCCCGCCGCCAGCGAGCCCCAGCTCAAGTTCGAGAAGTACCAGCTCCCCAACGGCCTCACCGTGATCCTCTCCGAGGATCACCGGCTGCCTCAGGTCGCCGTCGACATCTGGTACCACGTCGGCGCCGCCAACCAGTCGCCCGGCAAGAGCGGCTTCGCACACCTCTTCGAGCACATGATGTTCTCGGGCGCGAAGCACATCGGGCCGCAGCCCTTCAAGATCCTCGAGGGCATTGGCACCCAGGCCGGCGCCATGGCCAACGGGACCACCAACTTCGATCGCACCAACTACTTCGAGGTGGTGCCCTCCAACGAGCTGCCCACGGCGCTCTGGCTGGAGAGCGACCGCATGGCCTTCCTGCTCGACACGCTCGACGAGAAGAAGCTCAAGGTGCAGCGCGACGTCGTCAGCAACGAGCGCCGCCAGAGCTACGAGAACCGGCCCTACGGCACCGCCCAGCTCAAGCTCTGCGACGAGCTCTATCCCAAGCCGCACCCGTACTACGACTGCGTGATCGGCACGATCGAGGAGATCCAGGGCGCGTCGATGGACGACCTCAAGGGCTTCTTCCGCTCCTTCTACACGCCCAACAACGCCTCGCTGACCATCGTCGGCGACTTCAAGCCCGAGGAAGTGAAGCCGATCGTCGAGAAGTACTTCGGCCCGATCCAGAAGGGCCCCGAGGTGAAGCGCCCCGACGTGCCCAGCCCGACGTTCGACAAGCCGGTCGAGGCGACGGTTGACGACCACAACATCGACGCCCCGCGGCTCTCCTTCGTGTGGCACGGCGTGAAGCCGTACACCGACGACGAGGCCGCAGGCGACGTGCTCGCGCAGCTCCTCGGCACCGGCAAGACCAGCCGGCTCTACAAGACGCTGGTGTTCGACAAGCAGGTTGCGGCCGAGGTCGAGGCCGCGGACGTCGCGCTGGGTTTGGGCGGCTTCTTCACCATCGACGTCACCGCGAACCAGGGTCACACCGTCGCCGAGCTGCGGCCGCTGGTGCAGGCCATCCTCGATGACGTGCGCCAGAACGGCGTGAAGCCCGAGGAGGTCGAGCGCGCCAAGCGCAACATCCTCGCGGGCCAGCTGCGCGGCCTGGAGCGCATCGGCGGCTTCGGTGGCAAGGCCGACCTGCTCAACGCCTACCAGACGTACACCGGCGATCCCGGCTTCCTCAGCAAGGACCTCGCGCGCTACCGCGCGGTGACGCCGGAAGCGGTGAAGGCCTTCGCCAACAAGTACCTCCCCGACGATCACCGGATGGTGATGGACGTCGAGCCCGCCGCGAAGACCACCGCGGCCGCCAAGTAGCGCCAGGAGACCACGACCATGAACCGCAAGATCACGATTGGCCTGGTGCTGGGCGCGCTCGTCGGTTGCGCCAGCTCGAAGCCCGAACAGAAGCCCACCACGCCCGCGCCGGTCGCGCAGACGCCGCCGCCCGCGCCGCCGCCGCCGAGCACGCCCGACGCCGAGTTCCGCGCCAAGAAGCCCGAGCCGCTCGCTGCCACGCCGCACTTCGACGCGCCCGTCCCCGTGGAGAAGAAGCTCAAGAACGGGCTCACGGTGCTCATCACCGAGAACCACCAGGTGCCGCTGGTCGTGGCGGAGCTGGTCGTGAAGACCGGCACTGACGGCAACCCCGTCAGCCAGCCCGGCCTCGCCGAGTTCACCGCGGCGATGATGGATGAGGGCACCAAGAAGCGCTCGGCGACGGAGCTGGCCGAGCAGCTCGAGAACCTCGCCGCGGAGCTCGCGGTGAACAGCGCGCAGGACAGTACGCGCGTGCACCTCAACTGCCTCACCGAGACGCTGCCCCAGGCGCTGGACCTCATGTCCGACGTGGCCTTGCACCCTGCGTTCAAGCAGGCCGACGTCGATCGCGTGAAGAAGAGCTACCTCACCGAGCTGGCGCAGCGCATGGCCACGCCGCAGTTCCTGGCGCTGAACGCCACCAACCGAGCGCTCTACGGGCCGAACCATCCCTGGGGCCAGCCCGTGAACGGCACGCCGGAGGCGGTGGGCAAGCTCGGGCCGAAGGATCTGTCGAAGTGGCACGACACGTACTTCGTGCCCGGCAACGCGGTGCTGAGCATCTCCGGCGACGTGAAGGCCGACGCGCTCATGCCCGTGCTCGAGAAGCAGTTCGGCGCGTGGAAGGGCAAGGCGCCCGCGAAGAAGGCGGCGGCGCTCGCGGCCATCAAGCCGCAGCGGCACATCGAGGTGGTGGATCACCCGGGCTCGCAGTCGGTCGTCGTCGTGGCGCAACGCATGCTGAGCGCCAACGATCCGGACGTGGTGCCCTTCAAGACCGCCAACTACATCCTCGGCGGGCTCTTCTCGAGCCGGCTCAACCTGAACCTCCGCGAGGACAAGGCCTACAGCTACGGCGTGCGCTCGACGCTCCAGATGAACGACAAGACGGGCGTCTTCATCACCCAGGGCAACATCATCGCGGTGCACACGCCCGAGGCGATCACCGAGATGGAGAAGGAGTACGACCGCTTCGCCACCGGCGAGGTGACCGCCGATGAGCTCGCCGCGGCCAAGAGTGCGTACACGCGAAGCTTGCCCTCGCAGCTCGAGACCAACGACGCGGTCGCCACCTCGATGGGCACGCTGGTGCTCCAGGGCCTGCCGCTCGACTACTACGCCAAGCTGCCGGAGAAGGTGGCCGCGGTGAACGCCGCCGACGTCGCGCGCGTGGCCAAGAAGTACATCACCCCGGCGAGCTGGCCGGTGGTCGTGGTCGGGCCGTACGGCAGCCAGACCGACAAGCTCACCGCGCTCAACCTGGGCACCGTGGCCGTGGAGCCGCCGCCGGGCACGCCTGCTGCGCCGGCCAAGGGCGCGCCGCCGGCCTCGAAGGCGCCGGTCGCCAAGTCGAAGTAGGCCGCCGGCCCGAAAGAGCCGCGACAGATCAAGCAGCGGTTGAACGTCCGGGCGCGGAGCGTTACCGGATGGGCATGGCCCTGGACGTCCAGCCTGCGCTCTTCGTCTCGCACGGCTCGCCGCTGCTCGCGCTCGACACGGGCGCGTATGCGGCGGCCCTCCGTCGCTTTTCGGGGAGCGTGCGGCCGAGCGCCATCGCGGTCATCTCGGCGCACTGGCTCTCGCGCGAGGGGCTCTTCGTCACCTCGAGCGGGCGCCCGGAGACGCTCTACGACTTCGGCGGCTTTCCGCGCGCGCTCTACGAGCTGAGCTACCCCGCGCGCGGTGCGCGGGAGCTGGCGCGGCGCATCGTGGACAAGCTGAGCGCTATGGGACTGTCCGCGGTTCCTAAGCGACGCGCGGGCTCGATCACGGCGCGTGGATTCCGCTTCGCCTGGGCTGGCCCGAGGCGAACGTGCCGGTGCTGCAGCTCTCGTTGCCGCGGGAGCTCGGACCGGAGCGGCTCTTGTCGCTCGGACGCGCGCTTCGATCCCTGCGCGAGGAGGGCGTGCTGCTCGTGGGAAGCGGCGGCGTCGTCCACAACCTGCGCGCGCTGCAGCCCGATGACGCGCCCGTCGATCCCCGCGCCAAGGCCTTCGACGACTGGTTCGCGCAGAAGCTCGACAAGCTCGACATCGAATCGCTCGCGCTCTGGCCGCGCGCGCCCGAGGCCGACTTCGCGGTGCCCACGCCGGAGCACCTGGCGCCGGTGTTCGTGGTGCTCGGCGCGCGACGTGAGGACGATCGAGTCGAGACCGTGTTCCAGGGCTTTCAGCACGGCTCGCTCTCGCTTCGCACGTTCGCGCTGCGCTCGTCGGCGTAGACTGCGCCCATGGCCAATCCGTGGCTCACGCGGCGGGTGCTGAACTACGCGCACCAGGGTGGGACGCTCGAGGCGCCGTCGAGCACGCTCTACGCGCTGCACCGCGCGCTGGACGTCGGCGCGACCGCGCTCGAGCTCGACGTGCACCAGACGCGCGACGGCCACTTGATCGTCGCGCACGACACCACCGTCGATCGGCTCACGGATGGATCGGGTCCAATCTGCGAGCTGGAGCTGGCCCAGCTGCTTGCGCTCGACGCGGCCCATCGCTTCGCCTTCGAGGACAAGCCGAACGCGTTCCCATTTCGCGGGCGCGGGCCAAAGGACGCCGAGTTCCGCATGCCGACCGTGGACGCGGTGCTCGAAGCATTTCCGAAGACGTTCCTGAACTTCGACGTGAAGTCCGGAGCGGACAACGCGCCCGCGTGTGCGCGCGCGCTCGCGCGGAAGCTGAAGCCGCACGCCGATCGGGTGATCGTCGCGTCGTTCGATGACACGCTCACCGACGTTGTCCGCGACGAGGTGCACGAGCTCGGCACGTCAATTGGGACGCTGGGCGCGATGGCAGTGTGGCAAGCGGTGAGCGAAGGCGCGCCGTTCCCGGAGTTGCCGCACGTGGCGCTTCAGCTGCCGTCGAAGTTCGAAGGCGCCGAGGTCATCACGGCCGAGCTGGTCGCGCGCGCGCACGAGGCGGGCTTGCCCGTGCACGCGTGGACCATCAACGACGCGGCGGAGATGGAGCGGCTGCTCACGCTCGATGTCGACGGGCTGATCTCAGATCGGCCGAGCGTGGTGGCGAAGGTGCTCGAGAAGTCAGGCAAGGGGTATCGGCGCTAGGAAGCGCCTCCCACATACCCGCTTGCACCAACCCAGTTGGTGAACTTGTTTCTGTGGGAGGCGCTTCCCAGCGCCGACGAGCTAACTCGCCTTCCACATCGCCTCGATCGGCGAGCCCGCGCCCACGCGTTCGATCTTCTTCTCCGGGTTCGCGCTCGCGTGCCGCAGGATCCAGAACACGGTCTCGACATCGTCGGTGCCCGCGGCCTTGGCGACGTCACTCAGGCTCATCGCCTTGCCAGGGTTCGCACGCAGCGCACCGAAGACCTTGCCAGCCAGCGCGAGCACCGCCGCGGCGGCCTTCTTGCCCGCCTCCACGCCCGGCTGGTGGTACGCGTTGATGTTCACCAGCGACGCGTAGAAGCCCACGGTCCGCTCGTAGAGCGCGATGAGCTTGCCCACGGTCGCCGGCGAGACCTCATCGAGCGTCACGGTGATCGACTCGCGGCCGCTCTCGGCCAGCGCGCGCCGCGTGCCTTGCAAGAAGCCCGAGAGGTAATCGCCACTGGTCACGCCCGGCTCCACCTCGAGCGGCGCGCGCGCACCATCGCGATCGCGGAGGACTTCGATAAACGTAACAAAGAAGTTATTCAGGCCGTCGCGGAGCTGCTGCACGTACGCGTGCTGATCCGTGGAGCCCTTGTTGCCGTAGACGGCGATGCCCTGGAACACGTCCTTGCCGGAGAGGTCCTGGCGCTTGCCCAGCGACTCCATCACCAGCTGCTGCAGGTAGCGGCTGAAGAGCTCGAGCCGGTCCTTGTACGGCAGGACCACCATGTCCTTCTTGCCCTGGCCGCCCGTGGCGCTGAACCACGCGGCAGCCAGCAGCGCCGCCGGGTTGTTGCGCGTGTCCTTGCGGCGCGTGGCCTCGTCCATGGCGCGCGCGCCCGCGAGCATGGCGTCGATGTCGAGTCCCTGGAGCGCTGCGGGCAAGAGGCCGACCGCGCTGAGCTCGCTGGTGCGGCCGCCGACCCAGTCCCACATCGGAAAGCGCGCGAGGAACTTGTTCTTCACGGCGAAGGTGTCGAGCTCGCTGCCGTCGCCGGTGACGGCCACCGCGTGCGCGCCGAAGTCGAGGCCCAAGCGCTGGTACTGCGCGGCGGCCTCGAGCATGCCGTTGCGCGTCTCCTTGGTGCCGCCGGACTTCGAAATCACGACGGTGAGCGTCTCGGGCAGCTTGTCGCCGAGGGCGTCGAACACGCGATCCATGCCGTCGGGATCGGTGTTGTCGAGGAAGTAGGGCTTCATGCGATCGCCGGCGGAGGTCAGCGACGCGGCCACGAACTCCGGGCCGAGCGCCGAGCCGCCGATGCCGACCACGAGCACGTGGGTGAAGCGCGCCGCGCGCTGCGGACGGATCTTGCCGGCGTGCACCGCGTCCGCGAAGGCGTGGATGCGCGCGTTGGTCTCGGTGATGGCCTTGCGCAGCTCGGGCTGCGGCGCGAGCTCGGGCGCGCGGAGCCAGTAGTGGCCCACCATGCGCTTCTCGTCGGGGTTGGCGATGGCGCCGGCCTCGAGCTCGGCCATGGCGGCGTAGGCCTTCTGCAAGCGCGGCTCGAGCTCGGCGAAGAAGCCGTCGGAGAACTGCACGCGGCTGATGTCGAGCGAGAGGCCCAGCTTCTCGTCGGTGAAGAGGTGGCTCTTGAATCTTTCGAACAGTCCGGACATGCGCCCTCCGCGCTTGGGGCATCTGGTCTAGCGGAGATCGGCGTGCGGGAGGAAGCGATTCTGCGCTCAGAGCTTCAGCAACGCCTCGCGACGCAACCCTGCGGCTTCGTATCCGCGCTCAATTGCCGCAGCGATCGCACCGGGGCTCGCGAGAATGCCGCGCACCGTGCTGCAACCGGTCACCGAGCGAATGGTCTCCATCAACCGCTTCGGCTCGGGCTCGGCCATCGCGACCAGAATCGTCGACGCATCTGCAGCAATGGGAATCGCGCGCAAGCGCTCGGCCCAGGCACGTGGCAGACGCTTGAGCAGCAAGGGCGGCAGCGGCAGCGCAGCGAGCTCGAGATCGGAGAGCAGAATCAGTCCTGTCTCGAGCGCCACGCGCGCCAGCGTTCCCGGACGCGCGGTGTCGGGCTCGCTCCGCGACTCTCGCGCGCGCGTGAGCTCATCGCGTAGCCGCGCTTGCAAGGCATCGATGTCGATGGGCGGCCCGTCGAGTGTGAACGCGTGCGCGGGCGTGGGGCTGTCCGCAGGCGGTTCGAGCTCGAAGGCGTGCGCCGGCGTCGGCGACTCGGGGAGCGGCTCTTGCTCGCCCGGCGCCGGCGTGGGCGACTCGAGCCGCGCGGGGAACGACTTCGCAGGCGTGGGCGAGTCCTGTCGCACGGGCGGCGGCGTGGGAAGGGGCTCGGTCTCCCAGGGCACGTCGGGCGGCTTCGCGGGCGCGAGCGCGGGCTCGGTCTGCGCGCGTGCGTCGTTCTTCGGCGGCGGTGGTTCACCGTTCAGGACGTCGAGCGGCGAGCGCCAGTCGGGCAGGGCGTGTCGAAGGAGCGCGGCCACCTGCGGCTTGCCCACCGGCGCGGCGAACTCGACCAGCGCCTCGAGCGCTTCGTGCGCGTGCGCCAGGCGCCTGTCGGGATCCGGCTGCAAGAGCTGCACGACGATGCGCCACAAGCCCGGCGGCGCGAGCTCCGGCTTCTCGAGCTGCTTCGGTTGAAAGCGCAGGAGCGCGGAGAGCGCAGCTTGCTCGTCGTCGCTGGCGAAGAGCGGCCCGCCCTGGAGCAGCTCCGCGAGCAAGAGCCCGAGCTGGAACAGGTCGCTGCGAACGTCGGCGGGCGCGCCCTGCAGCGTCTCCGGCGCGACGTGACCTGCCTGTCCACGCAGCTCGCCCGTGGTGCGAATGGCGCCCGCCGGCTCGGCGATGCCGAAGTCGCCCAGCTTCACCTGGCCGGTTCGACTCAGGAGGATGTTCGACGCGGTGACGTCGCCATGCACGGTCGGCGGCCGCGCGGCATGGACGTGCGAGAGCCCGCCCGCGATCTCGCGACAGAGGTACGCGGCCATCGCCGGTGAGAGCGGCCGACCGTTGCGCGCCTGCTGCACCTGCGCGAGCGAGACGCCTTCCACGAGCTCCATCAACAAGCACGGCCGCTCGTTGATCTGCACGAGGTCGAGCGCGCGCACGAGGTTGGGATGCTGGAGCGGCAGCCAGAGCGCGGCCTCGGTGCGGAGCAGGGCGTCGATGCGCGGGTCGGCGTCCTTGCGGCCGCGCTTGAGCACCACCGGCGCGTCCTGGCCTTCGACGCGCGCGAGGTAGAGCTCGGCCATGCCCCCCACGGCGAGCCTGCTCAGAAGTTCGAGCTGCAAACACGGCCTCCCGGCGCCCACGCCCCGTCGATGCTAACGCGTTGCGGCTTTCGTGCCTCGACCAAGAATGAACGCCAACGGCAGCTCGCTCGGGAATCGACGGAGCAGGCATTCCGAAATAAGAATCGAGGCATCCACCGGGTGACGTCGCGGTGGCCGGGCGATTGCACTGAGCTCGTCCGGCGGTCAGCCTTCGCACCAGGCACCGGTCTGCGGAAAAAACTGCGCATCGAACGCCCCTGCGATGTCCCTCCCTTCGAACGAGCACATCGCCGGGCTGTACACGCGGTTCGGCGCCGCGCTCACGCGGGCGGGTCGACGCATCTTGCGCGACGCCGCCGAGGTGGACGACGTGGTCCAGGAGGCCTTCTGCCATTACTGCGAGCACGCCTCCGGCCTGCGCGAGCCGGCCGCGGCGTTCGCCTATTTGAAGCGGTCGGTGATGAACCTCTGCTTCAACCGCATCAAGGGCGGCCGCGCCGAAGCGACGGATCCCACCGACGCGCTCTTCGCCGCGCTGCCTGCGCCGGATCGCTCGGGTCAGTCGGAGGCGCGGAATCGCTTGTCGCTGCTGCTCGCGGGCATGGATGAAGAGATGCTGTCGATTGGCGCGCTGTACCACCTCGATGGCCTCACGCAGGAAGAGATCGCCGAGGCGCTCGACCTCTCGCGGCGCACGGTGGGCAAGAAGCTCGCGGTCTTCGACGAACGCGTTCAGAAGCGGGCCGCGCGGCTGGAAGGAGAGGGCGGATGAGCGAACACCTCTCGGAGCACGTGCTCGAGCGCAAGGCGCTGGGCCTGTTGGACGGCGACCGCGCGCGAAATGCGGAGGCGCACCTCTCGGGTTGCGACGCGTGTCGCGCGAAGCTGACCGCGATGGAGAAGGAGCAGACCGACTTCGCCGCGAGCAAGGACGCCAACCTCTTCGCGCGGCGCGTGCTGGCGCGGGTGGAGAACGCGAAGCCGGCGAGTCCGAAGTTCCGCTGGTCGTGGATTGCGGGGCTGCTCGCGCCGGCGATGGCGGTGGCGGTGCTCCTGCTCGTGCGGCCCACGAAGCCCAACGACGACTACCTGGGCGTGAAGGGCAACGTGCACATGGAGCTGCTCACCCCGCAGGGAAAGCTCGCGGACGGCGCAGTGGTCCATCCCGGCGACGCGCTGCGGTTCTCGGTGAGCGCGCCCAAGGCCGGGTCGCTGCTCATCCTGAGCCTGAACGAGCGCGGCGAGGTGTTTGCGTACTACCCGCTGCAAGGCGCGGAGTCGTCGCCGCTGGGTGCGGGCGCAGGTCAGGTGCTGCCGGGAAGCGTGGTGCTCGATTCGACGCTGGGTCACGAGCGGTTCTACATGCTCTTCACCGAGCGGCCGGTCGCTGTGGCCGATGTCGAGAGCGCGGTGCATGCCGCGCACACCACGTGGAAGGACGCGGAGCTGCCGGTGCATGGCGACCAGGCGTCGGTGTTGACGGAGAAGGTGACGAAGTAGTCGAAACCCACTGCGCTCCCTTCCCGCGTGAGACGGAGAAAGGCAGGGGATGGGGTTTCGCGAAACGGGGAAGGCCCTTTCGCGACGACCCACCTGATCTGCGCTAGCGTTCCCCTCGTGCATCGGCTGATCCCGTGGGGGCTCATCCTGGCGGCGCTCACGGCGCCCGC
Organism: Deltaproteobacteria bacterium; assembly: GCA_018266075.1. Taxonomy (GTDB): domain Bacteria; phylum Myxococcota; class Myxococcia; order Myxococcales; family SZAS-1; genus SZAS-1. The sequence goes on from JAFEBB010000047.1 coordinate 50,798, forward strand.
CGCAGCCCACGCCTTCGCCCGCACGACCTCCGGTGGAAGCACCGACGGCGGCGCGTGCCTCTACTGGGGCCCGCGCTCGGTGCACTACGTCATCAACTCCGCGGGCCTCTCCGGCTGGACGCCCCAAGCGCTCAAGGCCTCGGTCGAAGCGGGCTTCGACGCTTGGATGAACTGGGACTGCTCCGACTTCACCTACGTCGACGACGGCACCACCGACTCGCAGCAGGTCGGCTACAACCGCTCGCTCGCTTCGCAGCCCATGCTCGCGCCGGATCTCACCAACGAGCACCTGGTCGTCTTCCGGCAGCAGGCGTGCTCCGCGGTCGTGCCCTCGGGCGATGACTGCCTCGATCCTGCGAACGCCGACTGCGACAACAAGTACGGCTGCTGGGACGACACGGTCGACACCAGCGGCGACGTGCTCGCCTTCACCCTCGTCACCAGCGAGACGACGAGCGGACGCATCCTCGACGCGGACACGGCCTTCGACGCCGTCGACTTCCAGTTCCGCGACCTCGTCACCAGCCGCTGCGACGACAACATCGATCCGTCCGCGTGCGCCGACTTGCAGAACACCATGGCCCACGAGTCCGGCCACTTCCTCGGCCTCGCCCACTCGGACGACATCAACGCCACGATGTACTACCGCGTCACCATGGACGGCGAGACGCTCAAGCGCGACCTCGACGACGACGACGTCGCTGGCCTCTGCGCCATCTACCCCTGGGGCGCGCCGCCCGTGACCTGCGCGCCCGCCCAGGAAGACGACGTCTACGCCCAAGGCTGCAGCTGCGACTCCGACAGCTCGCTCGTCTTCTGGACGCTGCTCCCGCTGGCTCGCGTCGCCAAACGCCGGCGCGTTCATTAGGATCAAACGCGATGCGCACGTCTCTCGGAATTCTTGCGACGCTTCTGGTGCTCGCCCTCGCCGCGCCCGCGCGCGCGTCGGTGGCCATGGCGATGTCCGTCGAGGACATGACCGACAAGGCCGACCTCATCGTCCGCGGCAAGGTGCTCTCCCAAGAGTCGCAGTGGACGCGCGCGGGACGCATCGTGACCACCGTGCACGTTGCGGTCGACGCCGGGCTCAAGGGACAGGCGCCGCAGACCATCGACGTCGAGCACCGCGGCGGTCACGTGGGCAAGATCGCGCAGCAGGTGGAGGGCGAGGTCTCCTTCACCGATGGCGAAGAGGTGCTGCTCTTCTTGAAGCCGCGCGCGGGGAGCACCACGCGCTTCGGCGTCGTCGGGCTCGGTCAGGGCAAGTTCCACATCGAGCGCAGCGCGACCCGCGTCATCGCCAAGCAGAAGCTCGACGGCCTTGGCCTCGTGCAGAAGCCGGGCGGCCCCATCGACGACAACCAGAAGGGTGACACGCTCTCGCTCGACGAGCTCCAATCGCGCGTGACCGCGCAGCTCCATCGCAGCGCTGCGCCGGTGAAGCCGTGAAGCGCGCGAGTTGGTTCTTGGCGCTAGGGCTCGTGATGCACGCGGAGCTCGCGCAGGCGTTCGTGCGCACGCACGTCGATCCCAACGACAACTCCAGCCCGTGCCTCTTCTGGGGCCGTCGCACCGTGCCCTTTCACCTGAACGCGCAGGGCATGAACCACGGCGACAACGACGCGGGCTTCGCGGCGCTGCGGCTCTCGCTGCAGCAGTGGACCGACGTCGATTGCTCGGACTTCGTCTACCAGGACCAGGGCTTCAGCGACGATCGCATGGTGAGCTTCAACCGCGCGCTCCTCGATCAGCCGATGCTCGTGGAGGACGTGACGCCGTTCAACAACATCATGTTCCGCGACCGGTCTTGCTCGGACGTCGTGCCCGCCAACGACGCCTGCGCGAGCACCACCAACAACGACTGCATGAACCTCTACGACTGCTGGGACTACGGCTCCGGCGTCATCGCCCTCACCACCACCACGTACAACTTCGAGACCGGCGAGATCTTCGACGCCGACATCGAGCTCAACGAGGCCGAGTTCCCGTTCACCACGGCCGACCCGTATCCCGATGGCGGCGACGTCTGCGGCACCCTTGGCGCCAATCCCTTGAGCTGTGTGGGCACGGACTTGCGAAACACGGTCACGCACGAGTCGGGTCACATGCTCGGGCTCGGCCACTCCGCCGACGTGCACGCGACCATGTTTGCGTCGGCGAACACCGGCGAGACCAGCAAGCGCGACCTCGCGGATGACGACATCGCCGGCATCTGCGCCATCTATCCCACGGGGTTGAAGGCGCAGACCTGCGGCGACGCACCGCCGACGAACAAGGGCTGCGGGTGTGGTTCGGCTGAGGGAGCGACGCTGTTGCCGCTTGCTCTGGGTGGCTGGCTCGCGCGGCGACGCAGGAATCGGGGCTAGGAAGCCCCTCCCACATCCGAATTAACTCAGTGGTTAATAATCCAATTTGTTCGAGTGGGTTTGTGGGAGGCGCTTCCCAGCGCCGACCTCAACCTGCCAACACCGGCGCCGGCTTCTTCCCCAGCGCGTTCATGCCCGCGTAGTACACGCCGCCCGCGACAAAGAAGCCCACGAACCACGCGAACACGTACAGCCAGTGCAGGAACGAGGGGATCGGGCCCACGAGCTTCACCTGCTCCAGGAAGCCGGGCACGTTCGGCAGGATGCCGATGAACATCGCGCCCACGGCGATCCAGTTGATGCCGCCGAACTGACCGGCGCCGCGATAGAGCTCGGGCACGTCGAGCTGCTTCTTCCGCAGCACCCAGTAGTCCACCACCATGATGCCGGCGATGGGGCCGAGCAGCGCGCTGTAGCCGATGAGCCAATCGATGACGCCGTGGCTCACCAGCTTCCACGGCAGCATCGCCGCGCCCACGATGGCGGTGATGAGCCCGCCCATCTCGAAGCTGATCTTCTTGGGCGCGAGGTTGGCGATGTCGTTGGCCGGCGACACCACGTTCGCCGCGATGTTCACGCTCACGGTCGCCACGCCCACGCCGAACACGGAGATCAGCGCGACCAGGAGCCGCGTGCCGCCCGAGGCGAGCAGCGGATCGTGCAGCGTGCCCACCGGCGTCGGCGAGGTGATGGCCGCGAGGATCTTCACCGGATCCCAGAGCGCATCCGCAGGCATGCCCAGCAGCACCTCCTTCGCGGCCGAGGTGATGATCACCGCCATCAGCGAGAAGGCGAGCATCGTCGTGGGCAGGCCTAGCGTCTGGCCGAGCATCTGCTCGCGCTGGCCTTTGCCGAAGCGGGTGAAGTCCGGGATGTTGAGCGCGAGCGTGCTCCAGAAACCCACCACGCCGGTCATCCAGGGGAAGAACGCGAGGAAGAACTCGCCCGCAGTGTTGAACTTGCTCGGCGCCGAGAGCAGCGCACCGAAGCCGTGCGCCGCGGACACGAGCCACACGAGCAGGATACCGGCCATCACCAGGACCAGCGGCGCGGCCCAGTTCTCGAACACGCGCACGGTGTTCATGCCCTTGAAGATGATCCACACGTTCACTGCCCAGAACATGGCGAAGGCGATGAAGTGGGGCAGGGGATAGCCCACGATGGCCAGGCCGCCGCCGAGCGTCTCCCAGCCCGGCCACACGGTGGAGATGAGGGCGCTCACGCCCTCGCCGCCGAAGTAGCAGTTGATGCCGAACCAGCCGCACGCGACGACCGCGCGCAGCATGGCCGGGATGTTCGCGCCCATCACGCCGAAGGAGCTGCGCGCGAGCACGGGGAACGGCACGCCGTACTGCGTGCCCGGGTGCGCGTTGAGCAGGATGGGAACGAGCACCAGCCCCGTGCCCACGCCGATGGTGAGCAGGGCCTGCCACCAGTTCATCCCCGAGCCCACGATGCCGCCCGCGAGCGAGTAGGTGGGGATGCAGTGGCACATGCTGATCCACAGCGCGGCGAAGGCGTAGGTGTTCCAGGTGCGATGCGACTGCGGCACCGGCGCGAGATCGTCCGAGTAGAACGGGCTCTCCACCACGTCGGACGGGAGCGTCTTGCGGGCCTCAGCGGCGTAGGCAGCGTCGTGCATGGCGGTGTGTCCCTAGGGCTTCCAGGTCATCCCGAGGTCTGTGGTGGTGGCGAGCACCGCGTCATCAACGCTCTGCATGGAGGGGTCGGGGAGGTCCGACGCGCTGAATGTGGCGGAGCGCTTCCCGTCGCTGAGCTCGTACTGGTAGCTCAAAGGGTGCGAGCTCCTGCTGTTGTTCACGTGCTTCCCGTCGAGCGTCCACCACGACGTCTTCTCGAGCCGCGCCCAAAGCGCCTTCATCTGCTCGGCCGACAGCCGCTTTGTCTCCTTGGGGTCGTCGGGACTCAGCTTGAGGCCGTGCGGGTAGAGATAGGTCGCCTTGCCCGAGCCGTCGCGCTTCTGGACGATGATGAGCTCCCGCGACGAGGGAGAAGAGCCCAGCCGTCCTTGGGTCAGGTGGATCGACGGCGGCGGGGAGCGCTTGCCTGGCTGCGTGGGCGCGCCCGCCAACACCAGCACCACCAGGGCGGCCACCATCACGCGCGCTCGATGTTCTTGTTCGCGTGGCCGGGCTTGATGGCGATGCCCTTCTCCTGCACCTCGCGCCACGAGAGCTTCTGGGTCTCGCCGTCCATGCGGACCATGGAGATGCAGCCCGGCGACGGACACACGAGGCTGCAGAGGTTGCAGCCCACGCACTCCTCGTCGACGATCTCCGGGTACGCCTTGCCGCCGCGGGCCTGATCGGGAACGAGCTTGATGGCCTGGTGGGCGCCGTCGTCGCAGGCGACGAAGCACAGGTTGCAGTTGATGCACTTGTCCTTATCGACGCGGGCCAGGACCTTGTAGTTCATGTCCAGGTTGCCCCAGTCGGTCACCGCGGCTGCGCTCTTACCCACGAGCTGCTTGGGGCTGGTCATGCCCTTTTCGCGCAGGTAGTTGGTGAGGCCGTCGATGAGGTCCTCGACGATGCGGTAGCCGTAGTGCATGACCGCGGTGCACACCTGCACGCTGGTGGAGCCGAGGAGCATGAACTCCACGGCGTCGCGCCAGGTCTCCACGCCACCGATGCCGCTGATGGGGATGTGCTTGGTCTCCTTGTCGCGCGCGAGCTCGCCCACCATGTTCAGCGCGATGGGCTTCACCGCCGGACCGCAGTAGCCGCCGTGTGCGGCCATGCCGTTCACCATCGGGTACGGCATGAAGGTGTCGACGTCCACGCCCATCACGGAGTTGATGGTGTTGATGAGCGAGAGGCCATCGGCGCCGCCCTTCACGGCCGCGCGCCCGGGCGGGAGGATCGAGCCCACGTTCGGCGTGAGCTTCACCAGCACAGGCACCTTGGCCACCTCCTTCACCCACTCGGTGACCATGCAGGTGTACTCGGGCACCTGGCCCATGGCCGAGCCCATGCCGCGCTCGCTCATGCCGTGCGGACAGCCGAAGTTGAGCTCGATGCCATCGGCGCCCGAGTCGTTGGTGCGCTTGACGATCTCGTGCCAGGCGTCGCGCTTCGACTCCACCATCAAGCTCGCGATCACCGCGTGCGTGGGGAAGCGCTTCTTGCACTTCTCGATCTCTTTGAAGTTCGTCTCGATGGGCCGGTCGGTGATGAGCTCGATGTTGTTGAGCCCGATCATCTTGCTGCCGCGATAGTCGAGCGTGGCGAGGCGCGAGCTCACGTTCACGATGGGCTGGCCGATCGTCTTCCACACCGCGCCGCCCCAGCCGGCCTCGAACGCGCGCTCCACCATCGAGCCCATGTTGGTGGGCGGCGCGCTGGCGAGCCAGAACGGGTTGGGGCTGATGATGCCGCCGGTGTTGGTGGTGAGGTCGATGACGGAGTTCTTCATGGCGGGCACCTAGGCGACCTTCGAGTTGGCAGCAGCGCCGTTGAGCTTCTTGTGGATGCCGCGCGCGGCGGCCTTGCCACCGGCCACGGCGTCGACGGCTTCCTTGCCGCCGTTCACGCAGTCGCCGCCTGCGAAGTACTTGGGGTTGGAGGTCTGGAACTCGGCGTTCACCACCACGCGGCCCTTGTCGTCGAGCGCCACCTGGGGGAAGCCCTTCAAGAACTCGGCGCGCTTCGCCTGGCCGATGGCCTTGATGACCATGTCGCACTCGAGGGTCAGCTCGGCGCCGGTCTGCGCGTTCTTGCAGACGAGCTTCTCCGCCTTGCCGTTGCCCTCGATGCGCACCGGCGACGCGTGGAAGTAGAAGTCGCAGCCCATCGACTTGCCGATCTCGTACTCGTAGTCGTACGCGGGCATGTCGTCCTCGCCCTTGCGGTACACGATGGCGCTGCGCTCGGCGCCGAGGCGCTTGGCCTGGGTCACGGCGTCGATGGCGGTGTTGCCCGCGCCGATCACCAGCACGCGCTTGCCGACCTTCACATCGGCCGGCTTCTTGGTCTTCAGCTCTTCGATGAAGGTGAGCGCGTCGACCACGCCCGGCAGATCCTCGCCGGGGATGCCGAGCTTCTGGGTCGCGCCCAGGCCCACGCCGATGAAGATGGCGTCGAAGTCCTTCTCCAGCTCGGCCAGCGGCACGTCCTTGCCCACGTGCGTGTTCTGCTTGAAGTGCACACCGAGCTGCTCGAGCAGCTTGGCCTCGGCGATCGCGAAGTCGGTGTTGATCTTGTACTGGGCCATTGCGTACGTGTTCAGGCCGCCCGGCTGTGCGCGGTCGTCGAACACGGTGACCGAGTAGCCGAGGATCGCGAGCTCCGCCGCGCAGCCCAGTCCGGCAGGCCCGCCGCCGATGATCGCCACCTTCTTGCCCGTGGCCTTGCCGGCCTCGAAGAGCTGGATGTCGCGCTCCATCACGTGGTCGGTGGCCACGCGCTGCAGCCGGCCGATCTCGATGGGCGAGTGCTGCAGCGAGTTGTGCACGCAGGCGCCTTCGCAGAGCGCCTCCACCGGGCACACGCGCGCGCACGAGCCGCCGAGGATGTTGCTCTCGAAGATCACCCGCGCCGAGCCGACCAGGTTGCCGCTGGCGATCTTCTTGATGAACGCCGGCACGTCGATGTGCGTGGGGCAGGCGCGGGTGCAGGGCGCGTCGTAGCAGTAGAGGCAGCGGTTCGCCTCGCGGAGCGCCTCCGGCATGGTCATCGCCGGGTGGAGTTCCTTGAAGGGGCCGTCGGTGAGCACGGGCAGCTTGGCCATGTCGACTCCGTCCACTCTAAAGAGAGTGCGGAAAACGAAAACCCCCGCCGAGCAGGCAGGGGCAGGTGAGTTCGTCTGCTACGCGGTGGCGCTCTCGCCGAGCGACTCGCCGAGGATCTTCAGCGCGTCATCGACGTCGCCCTTGGTGGCGATCATCGGGGGCGCGATGCGCATCACGTTGCCGTAGAGGCCGCCCTTGCCGATGAGCAGGCCGCGCTTGCGCGTGGCCTCCATCAGGCGGTTGGCGCCCTGGGGATCCGGCTCCTTCGTCTTGCGGTCCTTCACCAGCTCGAGGGCCTGCATCAGGCCCATGCCGCGCACTTCGCCGATCTGCGTGAAGCGCTCGGCCAGCGCGTTGAGGCCGTCGCGCAGGTAGCCGCCCACGACCTTCGAGTTCTCCACGAGCCGCTCGTTCTCGATCACCGAGAGGGTCGCGAGCGCCTGGATCATCGACACCGGGTTCCCGCCGAACGTGGCGATCGACGAGTAGGTCTGCTTGTCGGCGAGCTCGGCCTTGGCCATGGTGGCGCCCACCGGAGCGCCGTTGGCGATGCCCTTGGCGAAGCTCATGATGTCGGGCGTGACGCCGTAGTTGTCGATGCCCCACATGTGATTGCCGGTGCGGCCAAAGCCGGTCTGCACCTCGTCGGCGATGAAGAGGCCGCCGTACTTCTTGATGATGGGCACCGCGACCTGGAAGTACTCCTTCGGCGGCGTGATGAAGCCGCCGACGCCCATGATCGGCTCGGCGATGAAGCAGGCCACCGCGCCCGAGGTCTCGGTCTGGATGAGCGTCTCGATGTCCTTGGCGCAGCGCATCTCGCAGCTCGGATAGGTGAGCCCGAAGTCGCAGCGGTAGCAGTACGGCGCGTGCGCGTGCTTGATGCCCGGGATCTCGCTGCCGCGCGGGCGGTAGCTCTTGTGGCCCATCATGTTCAGGGCGGTGGCGGTGCGGCCGCCGTAGCTGTGGCGCAGCGCGATCATGTCCTGCGCGCCGGTGGCGACCTTGGCGGTGAGGATGCTGGTCTCGTTCGCCTCGGAGCCCGACGAGGTGAACATCAGCTTCCAGCCGGCCGGGTGGGCAGGCGCGAGGCTGGCCATCTTCTCGGCCATGCGGACGATGGGCTCGGTGGGGTAGAGCGTGGACACGTGCCCGAGCGTGCGGAGCTGCGCCGCGGTCTCTTCCACGACCTTCGGGTTGCAGTGGCCGACGGACACCGTGAGGATGCCGGCGAAGAAGTCGAGGTACTTCTTGCCCTCGCTGTCCCACACGCTCATGCCCTGGGCTTTCACGGGCACCAGCGACTCGGAGTAGAAGTTCGAGACGTTGGGGAACAGGAACTGCTTGTGCTTGGCGCGAATGGTGTTGGCGTCCACGCGGAAACCCCTATGAAGTAACGAGAAGTGGGGCACCCTAGCAGAGGCTGTCACATGGCCTCAACGGAGCGGCGCGTCGAAGTGAGCGACGAAGCGCCCTTCATCTCCGAGTGAACGCTGGTCGTTCCACGCGATCGAGGGCGGGTCGCATCTCGGCAGGGATGCGTCTTCGACGACGCTGCCTTCCTGGCTGACCCAGACCGTGCGTTCAGGCCGAACCTTCAGCGCATCTTCAACGGCGGCGGGCACTTGGCGAACCAGCGGGGCTCGTTCGACGAGAAGCCGTGCCTCATGACCGATGACTTCCGGGTCGAAGGACATCAAGGCAGCTCCCACTGAGACAACCGTGCCGTCGACGGTGACGACCGAGGCTCCCAGGCTCTGGGCGAGGCGGTCGTCTGTGATGACCGTGCGGTCGAGAGCGATGAAGGCAAGGTCGAAGGCGACGACCGCAGCGTCGACGCTGATGACGTTGCGGTCGAGGGCGATGAAGGCACGGTCGAAGGCGACGACCGCAGCGTCCACGCTGATGACCGTGCGGTCGAGGGCGACGACCGCACCTCCCAAGGTGGCGACCGCAAGGTCATCGGTGATGACCTCGTCTTCGTCTCCGTGGGCGACGCGGTCATCACCTTCGACCGCGAGGTCGTCTCTGTTGACCGAAGGTTCATTTGTCTCGAGGCCAGGTTCATCAGGCTCGAGCTCACCTTGCTGGGACACGGTCAGAGATTCGGATGAGAAACCCGCAGGTTCCAAGGCGACGAGCCGCGCAGCCAAATCGGCAAGGGTGCGTCCCGCGTCGACGAGAGCGTCATCGGCGTCGTGCGGGGTGCCCACCAGCTTGGGCTTGCCTGTGTGATCGAGCGGCTGATGGTCCAGCAAGACGAACGAGCTCGCGGTGGCCCGTTGCGGAGCGCCCAGCAAGCTCTGCGGACGACCTTCACCAATCTGCTGATTGTCCAGCGAGTCTTGGGGATTGAAGCGATCAAGCTGCAGAGCATCCAGCAAGCTTGGCGGACGACCTTCATCAAGCTGCAGACCGTCCAGCAAGCTTG